>JAQVGR010000367.1 GCA_028696635.1 Candidatus Krumholzibacteriia bacterium
CCTGCAGCGCGATCGCGTGCGCCCTCGCCTCCCCGCCCGCCAGGGCGACGCACCGCGAGCAATCGATGCCGCACGGCGCCACCTCGGCGATGATCTGTTCCCGCGTCATGGGATCTTCCTCCTGTTCCCGAATGTGATTTCCCCCGTGCGAGACTTTGAAAGCCCATCCGCCGCGGCGCACCTGTGCAGTCCGACCCGCGCACGGCGTTTTCTGTTTATAATCGTCTCCGTATCCCGACGACGATACCGATGAGCTCCCCTGGCCGCTCCACGTCCCAGCGGCACAGCGACTCGACGCCGCCGGCGCGCACCAGCGCGAGGTCGCCCGTCCCCGGCGTCCCCGCCGTCTCGAGCAGCAGGCAGTCACCCTCGCAGACCTCGCGGCCGGGATCGGGGGGTCTGCCGACGGAATCGGCGGACCGGGGGACGGCGCCTTCTCCGCCGCCGGACCGGCCGTCGCCGGCCCCCGCGCTCGACCCGGCGGGGGTGCCGTCACCCCCGGCGCCGCCCGACGCCGCGCCGCCCCCGCCCGAGAACACCCTGTCGACCCTGCGGTAGACGAGCGCCATCTCACACCCGGCCGTAGCGGCGCAGCAGGCCGACGACCACGCCGCGCACCTCGACCCGCGCCGCCGGCAGGGCGATCTCCTCCATCTCGGGGTTGGAGGGGCGCAGGATCACGACGGCGCCGCGCTGGTAGAACCGCTTGACCGTCGCCTCGGTGCCGTCGACCAGCACCACGGCGAGGGCGCCGTTCTCGACGCGCTGACGCTTCTCGACGACGATGATGTCGCCGTCGATGATCCCGTCCCCCGTCATCGACATCCCCCGCACCCGCAGGGCGAAGGCGTCGCCGCGCCCGGCGAACCCCGGGGGCAGCGAGACGCTCTCGGAAACCTCGAGCGCCTCGATCGGCGAGCCGGCGGCGACCAGCCCGGCGAGCGGGATCTCGAGGGCGGCGCCCTCGGCGGACGAGCTGGAAGAAACGGCTGGGGCGGACGCCCCGGACCGGTCGCTGTCCCCGGCGTACGGCGCGCCGGCCGACCCGTCTTCGGCGAACGCATCCCCCGCCGCGACCGGCTCGATAGCGCGCGAGCGGTTCCACCCGCGGCGCAGAAGCCCCTTGGCCTGGAGGTTCGACAGGTGCTCGTGCACCGTGCTCACCGCCGAGAGGCCGAGGTGCGCGGCGATCTCCCCCAGCGAGGGGGAGTACCCCCGCCGCTCCTGGAACCTGCGTATGAAATCGAGGACCTGGCGCTGCCGCCTGGTAAGGTAGACCATGTTCCCCCCATCGCCCGCCGGCGGAGCATCGCCACCCTGAAGGGGTTCGCTCCCGTGGCGGGGCCATCGTCCCCCATCGCGCGTCCCGCCGGATGAAGAGGCCGGCCGGGGGCGGGGCAGACGTGGATTCGACCCCCGGCCGGGCGCTGCTTCATCTCACCCCCGGAGGATACCCGAACAAAAACCGAAAGTCAACAGGAAAAGCGAGGCACGGGCCTGAAAATCTCTACCGCTTACCGTAGAATAAGTTAAGAGACACCCTCACTCGGCAAGCCCGACCCGCTCGAGCATTGCGAGGTATCGGGGGTCGGACTTCACGATGTCATAGACGGGATGGACCTTGAGGTAGGCCAGTCTCGAATCGCGCTCTTCGTACGCCTTCCCGAGCCACTCGAACCCCCGATCCTGTTCCCCCAGCCCGACGTAAATCGTCGCGATGACAAAAGGAGAGACCCAGCGCTCCTTCGACATCTCGAGCAGGTGGTCGAGGACCGCCCGCGCCTTCTCTTTCTCCCCGGCCATGGCATAGGCGAAACCGATCCAGTTCTCCACCTCGGGCCTCGTCCCCCGGGACAGTTCCTGCTCCTGCGCCAGCGCCGCGAGGGCCTCCTCCCTCATCCCCTTCCCGAGGTATGAGGCCCCCATGAACATCCGCGACTGCGGGTAGTTCGGGTTCATCTCGATCGCGCGCCTGGAGGCCTCAATCGATTCGTCGTACCGTCGCGCGTAGTAGAGTATCTCCCCCTCGTTCTGCCGGTGGCCGACCGACAGCGGATCGAGCTCGAGCGCTTTCCTCTGCTCGGCGACGGCCTCGTCGAAGCGTCCCCTGAGCATCAGATCCCACGCATAGGCGGCATGGCATCCCGCGTCCCCGGGATTGAGCTCGATCGCCCTCAGACAGAGCCGCTCCGACTCCTTCCATTTCCACTCGTGATGCCCAGCGATGCCGGAAAGCGTCGCGTGCGCCAGGACATTCCCCTCGTCGATCGCAAGGGCCTTGCGGGCGTATTCCTTCGCCTTCGGGATCATCTGCTCCGGCGGGAGGTAGCCGTACAGGGTGATCAGCCTGTACGCGTCGGCCAGCCGCGCATAAGCGTCGGCATAATCGGGAGCCGCCTCTGAAGCCTGTTCAAAGAGCCGTATGGCCTCCAGCCTGTCCTCGTGGGTCGCCCTGTTCCATATATCGCGCCCTCTCATGAGAAGCTTGTACGCCTCGATATTCTCCGTCGGGCTCGTCTCGATCCGTCCCTCCACCTCTGAGGTGAGTGTCGCCCTGAGCCGGTCGGCGACATTGAGCGCCACGTCGGCCTGGACGGCGAAGACATCCTCCATCCCCCGGTCGTACTCCTGCGACCAGATATAGTCGTCGCTGCGCGCGTCGATCAGCCTGACCGCCAGATGGACCCTGCCTCCCGCCTGCTGCACGCTCCCCTCGAGGACGGTGGCGACGCCGAGCTTCCCGGCGATCTCGCCGAGCGAGCCGCCCATCT
>JAQVGR010000368.1 GCA_028696635.1 Candidatus Krumholzibacteriia bacterium
CGAGTCGGAGCCGGAGGGAACGGGCCGGAAGGCGCCGACCTCGAAGTTGCTCACCGCCTCGAGCCTGCGCAGGGCGGTGTCGTACCGGAAGACGTTCGACGTGCCGGTGTAATACGACGTCCCGTAGAGATAGCGGCCGTCCGGGGAGTGAACGAAGTTGGCGGCGTTGTTGTCCTCGAACTCGTGCAGGACCTCGAAGAGCCCGTCCCCGGCCTTGAGCCGCGCCGTCTCGAACCGCACGAGCCGCTGCCGGCCGCTGACCTCGGCGAGCGTGCCCGTCAGGTATGCGCCGTCGGGGGAGACGTCGATGTCGAAGAGGTCCATGCCGTACCGCAGGCGCATCAGCTCGTACCCGTCCGCGTACGGCGCGGGAAAGCGGACGACGCTCGAGTAGCCGTTGTCGTGGCGTATCCCCCAGAGCGAGGCGTCGGAGCGGTCGAAGGCGAGGTCGCCGGTGCGCGCGTTTCTGGCCAGGACCCGTCGCCGGCCGCCGGTCTCGTCGACCGCGTTGATGTCGCGCCAGCCGCGGGAGTTGTCGGTGGTGAAGAAGAGGGTCCCCGACGAGTCGTCCCTGGCGAGGCTCGTCACGTAGTACAGGGCGGGGGTCTCGATCTCGCAGACCTTGCGCATCGTACCCCGGTCGACGTCGATCGCCGCGATGTGCGAGAACTCCCCCGGATAGTTCACCGCGGCGAAGAGCGTCCTGGACGACGGGTCGAAGAATCCCCGCGACACCGACCCGAGGGGACGGCAGAGCCGGCGCGCCGGCGTGACGGGGTACTGCCTGATAGAGTCGAGGTTGGCCGATTGCCACCGGCGCTCGAACCCGATCCAGTCCTTCCACGCCTCGTCCAGCCCCAACCCGAAGACGTGCTCGAACTGCCCGGCGAAGTAGGCGCTGCTTCCCTCGTTGCGCCGGGCCCATTCGACGACCCGCTCCGGGCCGTACGAGAGGGCGAGATAGCTGAAGAACCGCGTCCCGTAGAGGTACGACATCTGCCCGATCTGGAAGTCCTTCGCCGTTCCCTCGGACTCGAGTCCGACGACGGTGTAGAACTCGATCGAATCCCTCACCATCGCGCGGAAGGTCATCTCGTCGTACCCGGTCAGCGACCTGCCGATCCCGCCGGCCATCCAGGTCTCCATGAAGACGGCGATGCCCTCGTGGTACCATCGCGGGGCGTACAGGCGGGGAGTCGTCAGGTACGCCCAGAGGATCGAGACGGGATCCTCGTCGGTCGGATGGACCTTGCCGGCGAAGATCTTCCTGAAGAATCTGTCCGCGCCGGCAGCCTGGTCGGAGGCGGTCACGTGGACGAGTTCGTGGTTCATCACCCAGTTCATCCGCTCGTTGGTCGGGCAGGTGTCGTAAACGTACTCGAACGGCTCGATCCCGAGGGTTATCCAGTTGTTCGGGATCACCGTCGTGCCCGCGTATCCGTAGTCGTCGGCGTCGTTGAAGAAGATCGTCACCGGCCCGCTCGGCGTGTAGCCGAAGAAACGCTGGTGGTAGAGCCACGCGTTCTCATGGCATCGGGCGAGATGCTCGATGATGTATCTCTGCTCCTCGAAGAAGTAAAAGATGCGCAGATCGCGCGTCTCGAGCGTCCGGTACTTCAACTCATACTCGGCCGCCGCGACGGATGCGGCGCACAGCGCCGCGGCGAGAGAAGCGGCGAGGATGATCGCGGTGGATTTGTGTCTTCGCATGCCCCCGTTCCGATCGTTGTGCTCCCCTGATACGCAACGAAGGAGGCAGCCCGGATCGCTCCGGGCTGCTCCTTCCTACCACACTGCCCTCTCCGGCAGTGAACCCGGCGCCCGCGGAATCACGTTCCGCCGGCGGCGCTCGTCGATTCTACCTCGCGACCTGCTCGATCGAGCTGCGCTCCATCTTCGAGACCCGGTCGAGTATCGAAGCCCGCTCCTGCATCGTGGCGCGCTCCATGATCGAGGCCTTCTCGATCAGGGTCGCGCGGTTGAGGATCGAAGCCTTCTCCTGCAGGGAGGCGCGCTCCATGATGCTGGCTTTTTCCTGCAGGGAGAACCGGTCCATGAGGCTCGCCTTCTCCATGATCGAGAAGCGGTCCATGATCGTCGACTTTTCCTGGACCTGCATCGCGGTGAACTTCTCCTGGGTGACGGAGAACTTCTCGAGGATCGAGGAGCGCTCCATCGGCGTGAGCCTCTCGATCAGCGCGACGCGCTCCATCGGGGTGGCGCGGTTGAATATCGAGGCCTTTTCCTGCAGGCTGCAGCGCTCGAGCATCGTGACGCGCTCCTCGATCGAGGCCCGCTCGAATATGCTCGACTTCTCCTGGATCGAGGCGCGGTTCATGATCGAGGCCTTCTCCATGATGTTCGCCCGCTCCATGATCGAGGATTTCTCCTGGATGCTGGCCTTTTCCATGATCGAGTGCTTCTCCTGGAGGGAGAGCCGCTCCATCATCCCGGAGACGGCGAACGGCGTCGCCTTTTCGAGTATCGAGGCCTTCTCCTGGATGGAGAACTTCTCCATCAGTGACGCCTTTTCGAACGGCGACATCGCGGTGAACTTCTCCATGGTGATGGATGCCTTCTCGAGAATCGAGGACCGCTCCATCGGCGCGAGCCGCTCGATCAGCTCCGCTCGCTCCTGGATTGTGGCGCGGTCGAATATCGCGGCGCGTTCCTGGATCGAGGCGCGCTGCATGATCCCGAACCGTTCCTCGGCGGTGGAGGGCTCGAAGAGGGTCGCGCGATCGAGCAGGCTGGACCGCTCGAGG
>JAQVGR010000369.1:0-436 GCA_028696635.1 Candidatus Krumholzibacteriia bacterium
CGAGCCGCTCGGTTCGATCGAGACGCTCAGGGCCGATGTGCGGGTGATCGCCGCCACCAACAGGGATCTCTCGCGGATGGTCGCGGAGGGAGCGTTCAGGGAGGACCTGTACTACCGCGTCAACATCGTGCGGATCGAGATGCCGCCGCTCCGGGACCGCATGGAAGACGTCCCGCTCCTGATCGATCATTTCATCGAGCGTTTCAACATTCTGCAGGACAAAGAGATCACGGGGATCGCCGATGAAACGCTCTCCTGCCTGATGGCGCACGATTTCCCAGGCAATATCCGCGAACTGGAGAATATCATCGAACGCGCATTCGTCATGTGCCGTCAGGGGGAGATCGGCAGATCCCACCTGCCGCGGGGGATCTGCGGGGCGACGACGCAGGACGAGCCGCCCTCCGGACAGATCTCGTTCAGGCAGATGGAGGCG
>JAQVGR010000369.1:446-2752 GCA_028696635.1 Candidatus Krumholzibacteriia bacterium
CATGACCGCCCTGAAGCGTCACGACTGGAACCGCGCCAGGACGGCGGAGTCGCTCGGAATCCACAAGACCACCCTTTTCAGGAAGATAAAGGAGCTGGGACTGAACCCTCCCCGCTCCCGGCGGCGATGACGGGAAGAGCCGGGGCAGCGAGCGAAAGCACTGTCATATAGTAGCAATAATGCTACTATAAAATCCCCCAATAAGTAGCAATTATGCAACCATAGGGAACGGCCCGGTTCCGGCGTGAGCGACGTATCAGACAATTTTACAACAGGTTTCGGGCCAGAGAGATCCCCCTTCATTTCCGGCACGGAGCATGCCATGCATGTATGCGTGAAGACGTTAATCGCAATCCCCGTCTGTGGGGACCAGGTATCTACGGTCTGCGATTTTGCGCGCAGCCTGCTGATCGTGACAACCGGCGGCGGCCGGGTGGTATCGAGAAGGGAACTGCCCCTGCTGGAGGAATCCCCGCTTCAGCGCGCCGCCAGGATCGGACACGAGGGCGTGCAGGTGCTGATCTGCGGCGCGATATCACGGCCGCTCGCGGTCTTCATCGCGCAGAGGGGAATCGGGCTCGTGCCGTTCGTGTCGGGTCCGGTCGACGATGTGCTCGCGGCCTGGCTCGGAGGCCGGTTGGCCGACCACCGGTACCTGCTCCCCGGGTCTTCGCCGGCCGCTCGCCGCAGATGGCGCGGAGGAAGGGGCGGCGGAGGAAGGGGCGGCCGACCGGGATGGTGACCTGGAGAACGCGGAACGTTTTAGTGAGCGAATTCGAAAGAGGAAACAGATCGAGAGGAAAGGAGGAACGGACATGCCGAGAGGAGACAGAACGGGACCGGCCGGTTTCGGTCCCATGACGGGGCGCGGGGCCGGGTACTGTGCCGGGTATCCCGTGCCGGGATTCATGAATCCTGCTTCGGGATCGGGGCTCGGCTACGGCCGGGGCCGCGGATTCGGGGGAGGGTTCGGCCGCGGCCTGGGCCGCGGGTTCCGGGGCGGCCGGGGATGGGGCGGTTACGCGGGCGTTCCCTATGGAGGATCGTACGCGTATCCCTGCTGGCCTAACTACGGGGCGCCGGACGCCGTCTACCCCGCCCCCTACGGAGCCCGGCCCGACCCGGAGGCCGAGGCCGATATGCTGAAAGGACAGGCGGAGTACTTCGAGGAGGCCCTCGAGGGGATCAGGAAGCGGATCGCCGAGCTCGAGGCCGAGAAGGAGAAGTAATCCGGGAAAACGCCGGCGCGCGAGGGCGCGGTATCGCGCCCTCCGCCCGGCGCATCTTCCTGCGCCGTCGATCGCCGACGTGCGGAACGGAGCGGGCGGAACCGGCGGCCGGCGAGACAAAACTCAGAGACAGGGAAGGCGTGGAGAAATGATACTTACGGTCGCCAGCGGCAAGGGCGGGACGGGGAAGACCACCTTTTCGGTGAATCTCGCCTACGCGCTCGCCCGGCGCGGCGAGACGGTGCGGCTGCTCGATTGCGACGTGGAGGAACCGAACGACCATCTGTTCGTCCGTCCGGAGTTCACCGAGGAGAAGGCCGTCACCCTGCCCAAACCGGTCTGGGACCCGGCCACCTGCACCGGATGCGGCAAATGCGCCGAAGCCTGCAACTACAACGCGATCGCGGTGATCAAGGGGAAGGTGCTCATATTCAACGAGCTGTGCCACTCGTGCGGCGTTTGCGTGTACGTGTGCCCGGAGAATTCCCTGACAGAGACGGACGTCGCGGTCGGCACGGTGCAGGCGGCCCCGATGAACAGGCCGTTTTTCTTCGCCCACGGCTTATTGAACCTCGGCGAGGCGCTCGCGCCGCGCGTGGTCCGGGGCGTCAAGGAATTCATCGATCCTTCAGCGATGAATATCATCGACGCCTCTCCGGGGACAGCCTGCCCCGTCGTGGAGGCGGTCAAGGGCTCCGATGCCGTCCTGCTCGTCACCGAGCCGACGCCGTTCGGATTGCACGACCTCAAGCTCGCCGTCGGCCTCGCCCTGAAGATAGGAGTGCCGACAGGGATCATCGTGAACCGTTCCGACGGAGAGGACTCGATCATCGCCGATTATGCGGCCTCCGTGGGTCTTCCGATCACCGGACGGATTCCGTTCCGGCGGGAGTACGCCGAGGCGTACTCGAGCGGCACGGTGCTCGTCGATCAATTTCCCGAGCTCGAGCAGAACCTGCTGGAGATATACGACAATCTCCTGACGGCCGCCCCCCCCGCACCGGACCCGGACGGAATGGAGGCCGACACCGGAGAGCCGGCGCCGTCTCCGGTCGGCTCCGCGGCGGAGTACAGGGA
>JAQVGR010000370.1 GCA_028696635.1 Candidatus Krumholzibacteriia bacterium
CAGGGGATCATCGCCTTCATCGTGATCGTTATCGTCTCGCTGTGGGGGATGCACTCGGCGGGCGGGCCGTCGGGGATCGTCGCGCGGCTGCACGAATTGGGAGAGGCGGGCAAGCTCAACCCGTTCCAGTTCACCGGGTTCTTCTCCGGCGACTTCCCCGTGGCCTGGTTCCTCACGATGCTGATCATCGGGATCATCGGGGGGCTCGGGATGGGGACGGCGATCGACTGGTTCCCCGAGGCGCAGCGGATCCAGTCGGCGCGCACCGTGCGCGACGCCTCGTGGTCGATCTGGGCGGGGTCGGCGCTGGTGATCGTGCGCAACGCGATCTGGGCCGCGGCGATCCTCGCCTTCTTCGTGCTCCACCCGGGGCTCACCGAGGTGAAGGAGTACGAGATGGCCTGGTTCCGCGTGGGGTTCGAGAACCTGCCGGCGGGGATGCTCGGGTTCTTCTTCGCCGCGATCGTGGCGATACACATCTCGACGATCTCGACGCACCTCAACCTCGGCGCCGTCTACATCACCCGCGACCTCTACCACCACTACATCAACCCGAAGGCGACCCAGCGACAACTCGTGCGGGTCGGCCGCTGGGGAACCCTGCTGCTCCTGCTCGGATCGTTCGTCTTCGGCTCGATCATGGAGAACATCACCGAGTGGCTGATCTTCGCCCTCTGGATCATGGCGGCCGGGGTATGGCTCCCCGGGATCCTCCAGGTGATCTGGTGGCGGTTCAACGGCTGGGCATACCTCGCCTCGTGGGTCTGCAACCTCGTCTTCTCCTGGCTCGTCGTCTGGGTGCTGCCCGCCTTCGGGGCGCTCCCGCACCTGCGCGACTACCAGCAGTTCTGGCTGCTGATGCTGCTCGGGGCGCTCGTTTTCATACCGGTCACCTTCCTGACGAAACCCGAGGAGATGGACCGCCTGGTCAAGTTCTACGTGATGTCCCGCCCCGTCGGATGGTGGGGCCCGGTGCGGCGCGAAGCGATCCGGCGCGGCCTGATACCGGGAGGTGAGCGATGAGCCTCTTCAGAAAGGACTGGACCCCTGCGGAGGCGGACGAGTGGGGGATCAACGACTGGATCGCCGTGATCATCTCGCCGCTGATCTACGTGCTGATACTCGTCGGAGGCTCGCTCTCGATGCTGCTGATCCCGGCGGGATTCGCGCTTGCCGGAGCGGGGATCGTCCTGCTCCTCGTGCTCCTTCGCGTGATCGACCCGAAGCTCTCCGCGGTCTCGCGCGGGTACGAGCAGAAGCAGAAGCAGTACATCGAGGAGCTCGAGCGTAAGGTCAAGTGGGAGGATTGATGGAAAACGGACTGAAGATGGTCATCGGGATGTCGCTCGCCTACGTGACCTCGTTCGCCGGGCTGATCCTCGCCTGGGTCTCGTACCGCCGGCACCACGGGAAGGAGAAACGGGGATGACACGTGCAACGATCGTATTCGGGATCCTCGTCCCCGCCGCGGTCTTCGCCTTCTCGTTCTGGATGACGCACCTGCTCTACCGGCATTTCTCGCGCGACAAAGACGAATAGACGCCGGCGGCGCAGCCGCCGGCCCCTTCGCCCTCTGGCGCCGTCTCCTCCAATCCGGTATACTTCCCCCGTGCATCGGCGCCGAAGCGAGACCCCATGAACGCCCTTTCGAAACGGATGTCCCTCGTACCGATCTTCCTCCTCGCCGCGGCGGGGTGCGGCGGCGAGGATCCCGTCCTGCCCGACCGTCCCGACCCCGAGCCGACAGCGACGATCACGAGCCCCCCCTGGACCTCGGGCATCCCGCGATACCTTCCCGTAGTCCGGTTCGGATGGACGGACTCGGGGGAACGGCCGGCGAGGGCGGCGCGCTGGTTCGCCGCCGAGGCCCGCGACACCTCCGGCGCGTACGATCCCCTGTTCGACATCGCCGCCGACCTCACGGCGAATCCGCAGAGGTACGACACCCTCTGGTCGCCGTGGATCGATGCGGACGCCCCCGGCGATTCGGCCTTCTCGACCCTCATCGGCGACGACGAGAACCTCCCCCTCCAGCGGGTCTGCTGGTTCGCCGTTCAGGCGCGCGACGGGAAAGGGAACGTCACGCTGACCTTCGACGCCCGCACGAACATCAGGTCGTTCACGCGCGGCACGAGCCCGGGGCCGGTCCTGTACATTGCCGAGCCGGTCCTCGCCGCCTTCCAGTTCCTCGGGACCTCGCTCAACCCCGAGACGCGCCGCCTGCCGCCGGGGATCCCGCTGCGGCTGCGGTGGCTGGCCGACGCCGGCCGGTACTGGAGCGAGATAGTCGGATACCGGTTCGGATGGGACATCCCGGACCTGGTCTGCTGGGACGCGCCGTTCGAGCCGGACCTGCTCGAAGCCCCCGAGACCGCTTTCTCGGCCGGGGTCCACACCCTCGTCGTCGAGGCGATCGACCTCTCCGGCGCGATCACCAGGGGGCGAATCGTGCTGGAGATCGTCCCCTGGCCGATGGACCGGGACCTGCTCTGGATCGACGACTGGTACGCGACCGAGGCGGCCGTGCCCGACTGGTCGGCGCCGCGCGAGAGCGACCACGACGCCTTCTGGACCGGGCTCTGCTCTCGCGCGCCCGGGTTCGATCCCGGCCGGGACGTCTTCGACACCTCCGCGCGGGGACGGGCTCCGACGGTCGAGGAGCTCGGCCGCTACCGGCATCTCGTCTGGACGTACGCGCCGAGCAGCGGGAACCAGTGGTCGTCGGCTGTGCGCTTCATCCCCGAGTCG
>JAQVGR010000371.1 GCA_028696635.1 Candidatus Krumholzibacteriia bacterium
GTCCCGCTGTCCCTCGAGCAGGAGGCGGTGGTGCCGTTCCGCCTCGCGCAGCTTCGCCTCGGCTCGCTTGAGCTGCGTGATGTCCCTCAGGTGCTCGATCACCCGTACCACGTTGCCGCTCGCGTCGATCACCGGATAGGCGCGCACGTCGAGCCATATGTCCATCGTTTTCTCGTACCGCTCGACCCTCGCCGGCCGCTTCGTCTCGATCGCGCGGGTCGTCGCGCAGACCTCGCACCGCTCCGTTCTCCCGATCAGCTCGAAGCAGCGCTTTCCTTCGACCCGCTCCGGCGTGCTGTTGATGAAGCGGTACCCCGCGTCGTTGTAGCGGATGATCCGGTGCGAATCGTCCTGTATGCCTATCACGTCGGGGATCGCGTCGAACATCGTCTCGAGGATCAGGGTCGAGTCTGCGAGCTCCCGGCGGCTCGCGAGCAGCTGGGCCTCTGTCTCGGACCGCGCGGAGAGGTCGATGATCACCCCGTGCCCCGTGGCGAGATCCCCCTCCGGATCCTGGCAGGGGCCGATCGCCACGAGCGCGGGGAAGGTCCGGCCGCCCGCGTCGACCATCGTGAACTCGCCGCTGACCCCGGCCTTCGAGTCTCGCATGTGGCGCAGGAGCGCGGCGAACCGCGGCGCTTCGTCCCCACAGAAGAGGATGCCCGCTTCGCGACCGATCGTCTCCCCGGGCGGGCGGCCGAAGAGGGCGGCGGCGTCCTCGCCGAATCCGGCGACGGTCGGGACATCGCCTGAAAGGCGTATGAATACGAACGCCGCCCGTCCCCCGGTCAGGGCTGATGAAAAATCTTCCTTCATGGTCCCCGCCCGTATGGTACCATACGGCGACGACGGCTAAAAAGGCGATTTTACACCCGACCGGTCGGAGGAAGAGCTTTGATGAGATCTGTATCGGTTATCGTTGCCGCGCTTCTGTGCGCGTTCGCGCCCGTCTCCGCGGCGGGCGGCGAAACGCCCCGCAACGTGATACTGATGATAGGGGACGGGATGGGGGTCGCCCATCTCACCGCGGCCAAGGTCTCCCTCGGCGTCCTGCAGATGGAGCGGATGCCGGTCGGGGGGCTGGTGACCACCTTCCCGCTCGGCTCGTTCGTAACCGATTCGGCGGCGTCGGGGACCGCCATGGCGACCGGCGTCCTGACGGAGAACGGGATGATCTCGATGACCCCCGGCGGGGAGAGCCCGGCGACGGTGCTCGAGATCGCCGAGCGGAGGGGGATGTCGACCGGCCTGGTCGCGACCTGCTCGATCACGCACGCGACTCCGGCGGTCTTCGCCGCCCACGTCCCGAGCAGGACGATGGAGCAGGATATCGCGGGGCAGCTCGCCGCCGGCGGCGTCGACGTCCTCTTCGGCGGCGGGTGGGGATGGTTCGTCCCGAAAAGCGTCGAGGGGAGTCTGCGCAGCGACGAGACGGATCTGCTCGCCATGCTCGAGGCGCGGATGCCGGTTGCGCGCACGGCGGCCGAGCTGCGGGCTATCGGAGAAGCCGATGCGGCGGCCGCGCTGCTCGCCCCTCGGCACCTTCCCCCGGCGGCGGAGCGCGACGTCACGCTGGCCGAACTAACCGGCAGGGCGATCGAGATCCTCTCGCGCAACGAGAAGGGGTTCTTCCTGATGGTCGAGGGATCGCAGATAGACTGGGGGGCGCACGACAACGATTCGCGGGCGGTCATCGCCGAGACGGCCGACTTCGACGACGCCGTCGGGATCGCGCTCGATTTCGCCGCCGGGGACGGCGCGACCCTCGTCGTCGTCGCCTCGGACCACGAGACGGGCGGGTACGCGCTGCTGAGCGGCTCTGTCGGGGACCGCGTCGTCGAGCGGGCGGTCTTCTCGACGGACGGCCATACCGCTGCGATGACGCCGCTCCTCGCGTTCGGTCCGGGGAGCTGGCCGTTCGGCGGCATGCATCCGAACACCTTCATCGGGGAGCGGCTGATCGGGTACGTGACTGCGCCGGCGGGCGCCGACGCCTCCGCGGACGATTTCGATATCGCCGGAGACTGGCACGGCAATTTCGATTACTCGGGGATACGGTTGCGGATCGTTTTCCGCCTCGCGCGGGACGAAACGGGATCGCTTCGCGCGGTGATGGACAGCCCCGATCAGGGAGCGAAGGGGATTCCGGTCGCCGGGGTCGTCTTCGACGGCGACAGCCTCCGGATCGATGTCGAGGCGGTCGGCGGGAGGTTCATCGGAGCGGCGCTCCCCGACAGCGCCGCGATTGACGGCGTATGGATGCAGTCGGGGCTCGAGCTGCCGCTGAAGCTGCGGCGCGGCGAAGGAGAGCCGAGGACCCGGCCGCAGGATCCGGCGCCGCCGTTTCCCTATACCGCCGAGGAGGTCGCCGTCGAGAACACCGGCGCCGGAGTGACGCTCGCCGGCACCCTGACCATCCCGGCTGGGGACGGACCGTTTCCCGCGGCGGTCCTTCTGACCGGCTCCGGACAGCAGGACCGGGACGAAACCGTCGTCGGCCACCGGCCGTTCCTCGTCCTCGCCGATCATCTCGCCCGCTCCGGCATCGCGGTTCTGCGCTGCGACGATCGCGGCGTGGGCGGTTCCACCGGCTCTCACGGGGATGCGACCACTCCCGATTTCGCCGGCGACGCCTCGGCCGCCCTGGGGTGGCTGCGCCGGGGGGAGGAGATCGATCCGTCCCGCGTCGGCCTGATCGGCCACAGCGAGGGGGCGATCATCGCCGCCATGGCGGCGGGCGGGGAGAGC
>JAQVGR010000372.1 GCA_028696635.1 Candidatus Krumholzibacteriia bacterium
GGCCGAGTCGGGGGAGCTCTCGGAGTTTTCGGTCATCCATATCGCCACCCACGCCCTGATCGATGACAGGCTGCCCGAGCAATCGGCGCTGGTGCTGTCCCTGTGCGACCTGCCCGACCAGTTGACGGCGGCAATCAACGGCGAGCGGATTTACGACGGGATGATCACCGCGGGAGAAGTCATGCGCGAATGGCGCCTGAACGCCGACCTGGTCGCCTTGAGCGCCTGCGAGAGCGGTCTCGGGATGCGCATCGCCGGCGAGGGGTATATCGGTTTCTCGAACGCCTTTCTTCAGGCGGGAGCGAGGAGTCTCGTTGTCAGTCTGTGGCAGGTGCAGGATCGGGCGACATCCATGCTGATGCAGCGTTTCTACGAGAACTGCTACGGACGGGGCGGGAGCGATGGCCCGGGTTCGAATAAACCTATGGACAAGGCGCAAGCGCTGCGGGAAGCTAAGATCTGGCTCATGAATTACGTCGAAGAGGACGGCAGCCGGCCGTTCGCGCACCCGTATTTCTGGTCGGCCTTTGTTCTGATGGGCGACCGGGGATATCTGCGGGATTGATCCGGGGCGGGACGATCCGGCCCCGACGCCGGGCGCATGGAGGTATGCGGGATGTTTCGGACAATCGTAGCGTTGAGAGCGCTGATGATCTGCACGCTGTGCTTTGTTTTCCCCCAATCGGTTCTCGGTGAGAAAGAGGGCGCCAAATCAGGGCTTATAGTCGAGATTGACGGGGATGTGATCATTCGAAGGGAATCGGGTCCGCACCAGGCGTACCCGAGCTTCGTTCTTCGCGCGGGGGATACCATTGTGGTCGACAAGGCCTCCCGGTGCAGCGGATTCACGCCCGGCGGCATGGCGTTCGCCCTCAGGGAATCCGAGAAGATGATCATGACCACCAGCTCAAAAGGCGGCCTGGGAAGGTGGTTCGGGGGTCAGCTGCTGGACTTCACCGGCGAGACATCCATACGGACTCTGCTCACCAGATCATCGAGAGGGTGGAATGTCGATGTTCGAGCATTGCTGCAGCTGTTCCCGGCCCATCAGGGCAGCGTGCGGCCGGGCGAGCCGGAATTCTTCTGGAGGCTGTATCCGGGGATCGACAGGTACAGGGTCACCGTCATCGGATCCGACGGGACTCAGTTCGAAAGGGTGACGAACGGCTGCCGCATCATGATCGAGGATCTTCAGCCGGGGACGGAATACGACTGGCGGGTGGAACCGGCGCTGGATTGCTGGACCGCGCAATCGAGGTGGAGTCACTTTCGCGTGATGACCCGCGAGGAGGAATCGGCGCTGGACAGCGTTCTGGTGGATCTCCCTGAACTGGAAGCCGCGGTTCTGCTGTTCATCTCCGGATTGTGCGGGGAGGCCGTGGACCGGCTCGATTTCATGATAGAATCGGGCCGGGGCGGGCCATCGGTCTTCATGTGGCGGGCCAAGGCGCTGGCGGCAGCGGAGTTGTACGCTGAGGCCAATGTGGATCTGATGAGGTTTTACAGGAACCAGTGATCCGGACCGGCACACGATACGGGGAATTGCTGCGCAGGTTGCTGCCGCTCCTGCTGCTCATTCCCATATCGTATTCTTTCAGGCCTCTTTTCTGGACCCCGCTCGATCACCGTTTTTACAACTACTTTCAATCGAAGCGCCCCCTGCCGCCCTGGGAGAAGGTCGTCGTCGTCGGTATAGATGAAGCGACTGTCGACCGGTGTTTCGAGCGGCCGGTGTACCCGCTTTCCAGGCACGTTTCCCAGCACGTCCTGGTGACCGATTGCCTGGCGGATGCGGGCGCTGCAGCGATAATATTCGATCTCGAGCTCTCCGAGGAGATGTTCCTCGAGACGCCCGCTCTCCTGGCCGAGGCCTTCCGGCGCGCGGGAACCGTATACCTGATCAAATCGGTTCATGTGAGCCGCCGCCGATCGGCGCGGCAGGAAGAGATCGTCACGATACGGGAGACCCTGCCCCATCCGATGCTGGTTTCCGCAGCCCGCGGCGCGTACATATCGCCCGTCGAACTCGATACTGACGGCCGGTTCCGACGGTACAGGCCGCGCAGGATGATCGAGGGCAGCCGGTATGAAGGGCTGCCCGAGGTGCTCGCCGGATTCTCCGGGGAAGACCCCGTGCCGATCGATACTCCGTCGAGAGACGTGCCCGTTCCCGTCGTGTCGTATAAGGACATTGTATCGAAGGACCCCGCCGCATGCGGCGATATAGCGGGCAGGATAGTGTTCGTGGGTTCCCTGGTCTCGTCGTCGAACGATTTTGTCATGGTGGCCAGGGAAGCGATGCTCCCGGACGGACGGATGACCCGCAACATCCCCGGCGTGATCGCTCTTGCCGCTATCACCGAGAATCTCGCGCGGATCCCGGATCTCAGGGACGCGCCGCGATACGCGCTTCTGCTGTGGCTCATCTCCTGGTCGGTGCTCGCCGTCATTCTGCTTCCGAGGAGGAAGCCTGCTTTCTCCGCCGCCATCCTCGTCGGGATTGCGTTTCTTTCGCTCGCTCTCACGGGCCTGCTGCACGTGTACTCGGGGCTGATATTGCCGGCGGGATTCCTGCTCGGAACCCTTTTCATCTGCGGGATATACACCGTTATCACTCTGAATCTGCAGACGATCAGGGAGCTGTACGCGGAGGAGGCCGAGATCAGCCGCGTCCAGAAAGAGATGGAAACCGCTCGCGCCATCCAGGTCTCGTTCCTTCCCGCGGAGATTCCCCGGTGGCCGGGG
>JAQVGR010000373.1 GCA_028696635.1 Candidatus Krumholzibacteriia bacterium
CGATCGTGTGCGGCGCCCCCGGCCCCCGCAGCTCGAGCCGCTCCTGGAAAACCCGCCCGTACTGGTCGACCAGCTCGAACTCGAGATGATTGGCGATCGCCGCATTTGTCTCGGAGAGGACGAACCCGTCCCCGTACCCGACCCCGAGCAGCGGGACATCGGCGTACGCGGAGACGCTGTCGGTCACGACGGCCCCGGCGTCCTCGGCCCGCAGCTTGGCCCCCAGCCCGTACGCCTCGCCGGATCCGAAATTCTTCACGCCGACCTTGAGAAGAAACTGCTCCCCGTTCTCGATGATCCCGTTGCCGTTCCCGTAGGGCGCGGCGTCCGATACCTCGTTGATGAAAAGCTCGAGCTCCGGGGCATGCGCCTCGAAGGCGAAGGTCTCGCTCCAGTGGCCGCCCGTCGAGTCATGGACATCGATCCTGAACTCCACCGGAACCTCGTCGGCGATCCCCGGATCGACCGAGAAGGAGAACGGCGCGGCGCCGTACGCGAGGGATCCGGGCACGATATCGGGATAGAGCGCCGTATCGGCTATCATCGTCGTCGACGGATCGAGGGCGGTCACCACGGCCCAGAGCTTCCGGGCGGTCGTGGATCCCGAATTGAGCAGGCGCACGTACAGGAAGACGGACTCGCCCGCGTCGAGGACGTCGTCGTTGTTGCCCGCGATCGAGTCGTCTATGAACTTCGAGCTGACGCGCAGATACGGGGCGGACTGGAGGGTCACCGGAATCGTGCCCGTATAGCGGGCGTGCCCGAGCCCCGTCACGGTGAGGGTCACGCTTCCGCCTCCGCGGACGAGGAAGTCGGCGAAGGTCACCTGGCCCGAGGGGCCGGTCGTTCCGTAGGCGTAGTCGTCCCCGCTCTTGTGAAGGCACACCAGGGCGGAATCGTACGGGGCGCCGCCGCTCGAAACGGCGACCGTGACGTCGTTCTCTCCGAAGACGAGCGACGCGGGCGCGGATACGACGAAGGTGTTTATCGATCCCCGGTACATGTTCGCCTCGGGATCGCCGAGGTAGTTGTAGATGAAATGGGTCCAGCGGTCGGCCGTCTCGCCGAACGCCGCCGGCGTGAACGGCTCACGCGAGAGGGTGAAGGCCCGGCCGAGCTGCACGACGGCGCTGTCGTAGATCAGCGAGTAGTACTCGTCCATGTACGGCCGCGATGCGCTCGGAAACGCCGACCTGCTCGAGCCGGTTACGGCGAAGGCTCCGCCGCCGGGATTGAGCAGGAAATACTCGGCGAGACAGTCTGTGTCGAAGGCGACGTTCGTGCAGTTCATCAGGTACATCGAGAAGGTCCGGCCGCCGTTGGTCAGGCTGAAGGCGTCGTAGTTGAGGAGGCTGCCGTTTCCGACGGACATGTTGTACTTGTAGCCGTGCCCGGCGTGCACGACGTGGTTGGTCCCGGCGTTCATCGCGTCCTTCGAGCTCGCCGTGGTCAGCAGGCCCGAGCCCGGATAGGCGGCATAGTTCTCGTACAGGCGGGTCGTGGTCGCGTCTGGCAGCGGGGCGAGATGGGCGTCGTAGACACTCTGCAGGATTTCGGCGCCGTCAAGTATGATGTCGTCGCCCGGCGTGTAATCGGAGGGGAATATCACCTCTCCGAGCAGCAGGACGCGGTCCTGGTATGACCCGTCGCCGGGCGTCTCGTAGGCGATCGTCTTGTCGACGAGGACCCGCGCCTCGCTCACCGTCGAGCTCGGAAGGCGGCCGATGAACACCTCGGCGTATAGATCCGCGGCGTCCCCCGGATCGGAGAGCGAACGATACGCCTCGCCCCAGAGCGAGTCGCCGTCGGTGTTCCAGTTTCCGTCGAGGCAGGCGTAGTACATGTCGGTGGGGATGAAGTCACCCGTGTAGAACGTCGTGAACGCGAAACGGGCGGGAATGACGTCCGTGTCGCCGCCGAGCAGCACGTAGTCGGCCCCCCACTTCTCGTAGGCCGCGCGGATGAAGTTCCTCACCGTCTCGCCGAGATCGGCCCCCGACCGGAAGTTCTGCTCGATCCACTCGACGGTGCGGACCACCGTCGGGATCCCTTTTTTGGTCTTCCAGTCCGCCAGGCGCTGGTACTCGGCCGACATCGCGGCGTCGGTGATTATCACGTACGAGACCGCGCTCCCCTCGAGCCCGGGCTGGTACGCCGGCATGAAACCGCGGTCGCCCTCGTCGACGACGATCTCGTCGAAGAGATACGAGGAAGCGTCCTCGGGATTGACGACGATCCCCGAAAGCGCGTCCCCGGCCCGTTCCCTGAATCCCTCGACATGCCGCTCCCTGACGGCTTCCGCTCCCGAGCCTCCCGGAGCCGTCTCGACGACGAGCGTCATGCCGTCATCGACGGTCAGCCGCCCGGTGTCGAGCTGGTACCTGACGGGGTACACCTCGAACGAGGCGATCCGGTATCCGTGCCAGACCCCCGTGCCGGTGTGCCTGGCCCGCCAGCGGGGGAAGACCTCGTCCGGGCCGATCAGCTCGCCTCTCGGGGCGCTGATCCCCTGCACTGTCCCGTCATCGAGCGCCAGCCCGCCGAACGTCTCGAGCGGGACCGACGGGAAGAGCTCGCGCACGGCGCCGGACTCGAGACGGAAGGAGACGACCTCCTCGCCCTGCGGTATCAGCACCGCGACGATCGTGTAGGGTAGCGAGGGCATCTCGAACCATCCGGTGCTCAGCGGCGCGGCCGAGACGCAGACGACCCCCCCGACCGTCTCGGTCAC
>JAQVGR010000018.1 GCA_028696635.1 Candidatus Krumholzibacteriia bacterium
CTGCCGGCGAGCCACGGGAAGGCGGCGAGCCCGGCGTTCTGTATCCACCCGATGATCCCGTACGCCGTCCCGAGGAACCTCTCTCTGACGAGGATCGGCACGGCCGGCCAGAGCGCCGCCGGCACGTGCGAGAAGGCCATGCCGAGCAGGATGAAGCCCCAGGCGGGATGCAGCATCGTCTGTCCGAGGAGCAGGTGCGCAGGGACGATCAGCAGCGACCCGAGGACCATGATCAGGCCGCGCCTGCCGAGCTTGTCGACGACGAGCCCGAGCAGCGGGGTGAATATCATAGAAGCGATCATCACGAACGACGTGTAATGCCCCCCCTGGGCGGGGCTCATCCCGAACTTCACCTGAAGGAATCGCGGCGCGTGGCTCGTGAAGGGAAAGACCGCCGAATAGAAGGTCAGGCAGAGGAAGGAGATCATCCAGAACGGCGCGCCGAGCCGCAGGATGTCGGAGAAGACGATCTTCTCCGCCGAGCCGCCCTCGATCGCCTCGTCGACGCGGCGGTCCATCAGCAGGTAGACGAGAAAGAGCATGAAACTGACGAGCATCACCGCCGTGCCCGCCCAGACCGACCAGCGCCACGAGCCGAAGCGTTCGGCGATCTGGGCGGAGGAGTTGAGGGCGAGGATCGTGCCCAGGCGCATCACCGTGATGTTCAGGCCGAAGGCGAAGCCGAGCTCCCTCCCCCTGAACCAGCGGGCGATCACCTTGTTGGTGACGAGCACCGCCGCCTCCGAGCCGAAGCCGAAGACGGCGCGTCCGGCGAGCATGAGGGCGAACGACCTCCCCGCTCCCAGAGAGGTCATCAGCGAGCCGAGCAGGATCAACAGCGCGTACAGCGTGCCGGCCTTGCGCACGCCGATCCGGTCGAGAAGGAACCCCGCCACGACGACGAGGAAGAGAAGGTTCGGGATCGAGTAGTACGAGAACAGCTTCCCGTACTGGGAGTTGTCGATCCCCATCTCCTCCTGGATGAAGTCGTTGATCGGGCTGAGGACGTCGTAGACGTAGTACGAGCCGAACAGCAGCATGCTGATGATCGGCAGGATCAGCCATCGGTACCACCGCCGTCCCTCCCGCGCCGGTTCGGTCATCGTTCGGCCTCCTCGTATCTATGATCGTTCCGCCGAGGGCCCTCGCCGCCGCGGCGGCGCTCCGCGGAACGCACCTAGAACAGCCCCGTGTACTTCCACCACAGGTGGTCGCCAAGATCCCAGTACGCCTGCGTGGCGCGCTCGGCGAACTCGTTCGTGTACCGTGTCAGCAGACGCCGGGCCTTCTGTTCGTCGTCCGCAAACAGTTCCGCCGCCTTCCTCTCGAGCTCCCCCTGGGCGGCGAACGCCTCGGTCTCGAGGGCGACCCGGACCGAGTCGACGTCGACCCTCATGTGGCCCCACTTCTGCGCGGAGAGGTCGGCGACCCGGTTGAACCCCCACCACGCGCAGTCGCGCCGGAAGGCGCGCCGTCCGCAGACCTTCCACGAGTCGGGCATGTCGGTGACGCCGCACCATATCGGCGTGAACGCCGTCATCGCGGGATTGTCCCACCCGAACCAGACCACCCCTCCGATCGGGTCGGGAAGCCACGACCGCGACTGGGTGATCGTGATGTAGGTGCAGTAGTACCGGGCGATGCACCGCTCGCCCATGCGGTCCCAGCCTCCGTTGATCTTCAGCAGCGGCATCATGTCGTAGTGCATGAACGGGTTCGCGTACGGACTCTTCTCGAATTTCCCCGGCTCGACCTCGACGTACATGAACTTCGTCATGTCGTACTCGGTCCCCTCGAAGGTGTCCCGGAAGATCTCCATGATCCGGGCGATCGTCACCAGGGTGTCGGGCCTGACCGAGAAGGGGTAGTCCTGGTCGTTCGGGTCGAGCTCGAGCGAGGGGGCGAGCAGGTCGAGGACCCGCCATTCGCGACGGCGCGCCGCCATGCTGCGGCGCCCATCGGGATCGTACGCGTAGGCGAATCGGAACGGCTCCCCCGAGGCGGGATCCCACCAGCCGTTCTCGATCGCCACGTCGTAGACATTCTCCGATGCCATGAACATATCGGGGTCCTCGGGGTCTATCTCGAGGATCCGGGCCGCGTTGGCGTTGACGCCGACATGGTCGTCGGGTATCCGCTGCGCCGCCCAGACCGCGCCGACGCGGTCCGCGCCGCATCCGGCGATCTCGAGCTCCCATGCCTCCTGAGGGTCGGCGAATGTCAGGGCCTCTCCCCCGTCGTTGTACCCGTGCTCGGCGACCAGCTCGCCGATGACGCGGATCGCTTCCCTGCAGGTCGAGGCGCGCTCGAGCGCGATCCTGCAGAGCTCCTCGCAGGAGAATCCCGCCGCCTTGTTGCGCAGCTCGGGGCGGCCGCCGAAGGTCGACTCGCCGACGGCGAGCTGGCGGTCGTTCATGCAGGGGTATGATGTGTTGATGTAACCGTTTGTGCGGGGGACCTGCGGGATCCCGATCCGCAGCCGCACCCCGGTCGTGTCCCCGGGGAACGCGGTAAAACGCAGCCCCGCGTAGACGCCGCACGTCCCGCCCGCGTGCCTGCGCGCGGGGACGATGTCGAGCCAGGTCCGGTCCTCCCTGCTGTCGCAGGTGTGCGAGGTGGTGACCGATCCGTCCGCCGAGGCCTTTCTGCCCACCATGATCGACGTGCACCCCTCGGCCCCCCTCGGGACGCACGC
The DNA here is from genome assembly GCA_028696635.1 of Candidatus Krumholzibacteriia bacterium. Lineage (GTDB taxonomy): Bacteria > Krumholzibacteriota > Krumholzibacteriia > Krumholzibacteriales > Krumholzibacteriaceae > JAQVGR01. The sequence continues at coordinate 2,696 of JAQVGR010000018.1, forward strand.
CGCCGCGACTGCGAACGCCGCGGAGAACGCCGCCATGATCTGCCGTCTCATCGTAACCTCCGTTGCTGCGCGCGATGCGCGATACCGATGCCAGGCGACGAGGATACCAGCCCCGCCGCCCCGCAGGAAGGCGTTTTTTAGTGGCACCGGCACCCCCCGATCCCGTATATTGTGCCGGTACAAGGTAAACGAGCAAGGAGCGCCCGCGTACCGTATCAGTTCCGAGTTACAAGATCGCCCCTCCGTACCAGTATCCCGAAAGGATTCGCGCAGCAATGGCCAAGAATCTATACGTCGGCAACCTTCCGTTCAGCACGAACGACAACGACCTCAGCGAGATCTTCTCGCCGTACGGCACCGTCTCCAGCGCCCGTGTCATCAAGGACCGCATCACGGAGCGCTCGCGCGGGTTCGGCTTCGTCGAGATGGAGAACGACGATGAGGCAGACAAGGCGATCGCCGAGGTCAACGGCAAGGACCTCGGCGGGCGTCCGCTGAAGGTCAGCGAGGCGAAACCCCGCGAGAACCGCCGCGGAGCCGGCGGAGGGTACTAGAACGGCCTCGCCCTGCTCCCGCCGGGCGCGCGTCCGATCATGGACGAGAAACGGGCGGGGCCCCGAGGGTCCCGCCCGTTCGCTTCTTCCGATTTCGGCAAAAAAACGGGGCCGACGAGACTCGAACTCGCGACCTCCGGCGTGACAGGCCGGCGTTCTAACCAACTGAACTACGACCCCGTACAGATCGCCGCCACAGACGCCTCGGCGGAGGCCCGGCCCGCCCCTTCGGGAGAACCCGCCGGCCGCCGCCGTCGGCCACTATTCTATAACAACCCCCTACCTCGAAGTCAACGCAAATCTTCCGCCGCCGGGAGCCCGCCGGACCTCGCCGGCTCAGCCTCCCAGCAGGAGCCTCGCCAGCTCGTCGGCGGCCGCGTCGTAGACCCCGAAGGTGGCGATCGCCGGCGTCCCGGGAGGGGCGAACCGCAGATCGGCCGGGCGCGCGGCCGCTATCACGACGGCAGCCCCCGAGGCCAGGGCCTCCGCCGCGGCAGGCTCGAGCGGAGCGCGCGCGACAAACACCAGCACCGCATCTGGGGCCGTTGCGCCAGCGGGAAGGCTCGAGGAGCTTCCCCCCCGATCCCGGGGCGCAAGCGCCGCGAAGAACGTCTGCGCCCCGAGCGCCGACGCGAGTCTCGCCGCGAACCTTCCGACGACGGGATAGGAGAGGTCCCTCCCGGTTCCCGCGAGGACGAGCCGCGGCGGCAGGCCTCGGGCCCGCTCGCGCAGCGCCCCCGCGGGATCGCCCGCGATCTTCATCGAGCGCCGGGCGATCTCCCGCTCGACAGGGGCCGGGGACGGAAAGCCGCCTTCGGGTATCCCGGCGCGGCGCGATCTGCGCCCCCGAAGCGCGGCGATCCGCGCGAGCGAAGGGGCGGAGAGGGCCTCGAATCGATCGCCCCGCAGCGGATCCTTCGGCGCTTCCGGGGCGAAAGCGCCCAGCTCGCCGTACGCCTCGGTCACGGGACTCGAGAAGAGGAGCAGATCGTTCCCCGCCTCGAGAGCCGCGCCGACCACGGCGGCGGGGCCGGTCCCCGGCGCCTTGCGCGCGCGGGGGTCGATGGAGGCCATCGGCACCCTGTCAGGCAGGATCCCGGCCATCTCGAGCGCGTCGGTGATCACCGCCCCGCCGAACCCGAGCTCCCCCCTGAGCAGACCGCCGAGCAGCCCGGGGTCGAGCGAGGCGGGACGATCGCTCCCGCGCAGCGCCACATGGGCGCTCATCACGCAATCGGCCCCCGCCGCTATCCCCGCGGCGAAGGGGATCAGTTCGCGGCCGGCCAGCGTCGTCCGGTCGGCCTCAATGACGGGAAGGGTCAGGTGCGAATCGGCCCCTGTCGCGCCGTGGCCGGGAAAGTGCTTGAGGCAGGTCAGGAGCCCTTCGCCGGCGCAGGCGCGGACGAAGATCTCCACGGCGGCGGCGGTCTCGGCGGCTCCCCCCGCGAAGGCCCTCGTGCCGATGACGGGGTTGTCCGGATCGCTCCCGATGTCGGCCAGTGGCGCGAGCACGAGGTTCACGCCGCAGGAGGCGATGCGGCGGGCCGTCTCGCCGGCGCAGGCGGCGAGAAGACCCGCGTCGCGGGGGAGCCAGGCGGCGGCCGGCGACGGGGGGGTTCCGATCGCGCGCGAGAGCACCGATATCACCCCCCCCTCGTGATCGGCGCAGACGAGAAGCGGGGCGCTCCCGGACCGGCCCGCCGCCCGGCGGGCCTCGTCGACGAGAGCGGCCGTCTGCGCGGCGCTCTCGACATTGCGGTCGAAGAGGATGATCCCTGCCGGGGGCGCCTCGGCGAGCAACCGGCACTCGTCATCGCCGAGGGCTGTCCCGGCCAGCCCCACGATGCAGTGCGGCGCGATCCTCGATATGAGAGTGTTCGGCATCTGCTGCGATCCGCGGCGGGACTGCCCGGCGGGGGGCAGGCCGCCGTCAGCGGTATATCTTCCCGATAGCGATCCCCGGATAGTAGTGGCCGAGGATCTGCTCGGCGCTCATCCCGAGCCCGGCCATCCTGATGGAGCCGTTCTGGCACATCCCGATCCCGTGGCCGTTCCCCCCCCCGATCAGCTCGACCGACCTGACCCTCCCGCCGCCGCGGCGCGTCTCCATCTTGAACAGCGTGCTGCGCAGGATCGGCCCGGTCGGCGAATCGGGGCGAAGGACCCAGCGGATCCGGTCCCCCTCGACGCGCCAGGTCCCCGCGTCGGTGACTACGGTGATCGCCGCCGCCCGGCCGCTCGCGGAGCGCGAGTCGATCCTGATGTCGCGCAGGATGTTGAAGGGGCGTACCACCTCTCCGAGCTCGCTGCGGAGGGTCTTCTGGAGGATCCGGGCGAGATCGGTCCCCGACCACTTCGCCTCCCACCGGAAGTGCCCCGACCCGGCGCAGTACGACCGGTTCTCCCCCGGCGGAGCGTCCCGGACCCCCTCGAGATAGGGGTACGGGGTCTTCCACGGCCAGCCGACGCGGATGTCGGCGGTGTGCCCGCCGCAGCAGGAGCTGTAGTACGCCCGTATCGGCTCGCCGTCCCAGGTCCCGACGAGCCCCCGCGTCGCGTCGACCGCCTCGCTGGCGCGCGCGTTCTCCCCCCTGACCCCACGGTATACCTGGTCCATGACCGTCGACCTGAGGTCGAACAGCTCCCCCCGTTTCTCCTCGAGCTTGCTCAGGGCGTACGAGCGCGATGCGATCGCCTGCGCCCGGTACGCCTCGAAGAGGCCGTCCCCCAGATGCCCGATCTCGGAGGGAAGCACCCCTTTGAGGTAGTCGTCGATCTCGATGACATTGATCGCCGCGATGCCGGAGCCGCCGGGGCGCGCCTGCAGGATGCCTCGGTACGGAATATCCTCTATCGTGAAGAGCCCCCCGGCATCGGGGCGTATCTCGAGCGCGAGGGCGTCGTGCGATCTCCCCCCGCGCTGTCGCAGCCGGACGCCGTCGCCGGCGCGCGAGACGGCGAACGTCCCCGATATCTCGAAGACCGGGGTCCAGCCGTCTCCTGCGGCCTCGAAGACCCGGGCCCGCGGGACCGATACGGTGAAGGCCCTGTCGCTCTCGAGCACGAGGACCCTGACGATCGGGGCCTCCCCCGGCTCGGGGGCCGGTGGCAGCGGAGCGGGGGCGGGGGCGGGAGGGCAGGCGGGACGCGGGGCCCCGCAGGCGGCGAGCAGCCCCGCGAGCAGCGCGCATGCCGCGCAGGCATGCCGTCTCGAGCGGCACGCGCCGCCGAGGAGCCGGTCCGGGGGCCGTCTGCGCATCGGCATGGTCATACCGCCGGGAAGAAGAACTCGCCGTGCAGCGCGGCGTCGGGGGGGAGATCCCCGACCCGGCGGACCGTCCTGGTGGCGACCGCCGACTTCGGGGGAATCGAGCCGCGGGGGCAGGCCCCGTCGATCGCCTCGTGATAGACCGATTCGTTGGCGAGCAGGGCCACGGCGACCGCCTCGCGGGCGATCTCGTCGAGATCGTAGCGCTCGACCATCGCGGCGACCATCCCCCGCAGGATCGACTCCTTCACGGGGACCCAGTGGCCGATCCCCCGGTGCGGCCCGATCCTGAAGCAGCTGGCCACGATGCACCCCGTCAGCTCGCTCAGCGCCCCCGGATCGTCCGGGATCTCGCGCCCTCCCGCCTCGATCCCCTTGAGCCCTATCAGGTCGACCTCGCCGGGGTCGATCTCCGCCGACTCGACGATTCCGAAGAAGATCGAGTTTATCTGGTGCAGGATGAGGAAATTGACCTGGGCGAGCCCTTCGGCCCCGAGGTCGCCTCCGAGAGAGGCCAGGGCCGACTGGAGCTCGGCGGGAAGGACGGCCGAGCGCGCCGAGAGCAGCTCGAGCACGGTATCGTCGCCGCTCCCGCTGACCTCGACGAGGACCGCTCCGAGGCGGCCGCCGGATCCGCCCGCCTCGATGCCGACGATCACCCTGCTCTCCCTGCTGCGGAGACTCTCGAGCCGTTTTTCCACGCTGCGACCTCCGGCCGGAAACGACGGTGCTGGCGGACGACTCCGATTGTACGGGGGCCGCAGGGCGGGGTAAAGATGTTTTTCCTAACGGAGCCTGACCGCCTTGCCGGCGGCGCTCGCGCCGCCGCCGTCCTTCTCGATCTCTATCACGTAGAGGTAGGTTCCGTTCGCCACGGCGTCCCCGGCGAAATCGCGCCCGTCCCACCAGACGGCGTTGGGCGCCCCCGGCGGGGCGGCGCCGAGAAGGTCGCGCGTCAGGAGTATCTCGCGGATCATGATGCCGCTCACGTTGAATATCATGATCCGGCCCCCGTCGGCGGGGAGGTTGAGCGAGTAGAGGATGTTGGTGCCGTCGGCGAAGGGGTTGGGGATGTTGAAGGCTTCCATGACGAGGCCCGTCCCGCCGACGATGAACGGGAAATCCGCGTCGTACCCGTCGATGCGCGCCGTCACGACGTGCTCGCCCGCCGCGAGTGTCGCGGCGAAGCGCGCCTCCCAGTGCGTCGAATCTGACGGATCGGGGGCGGTCGCCTGCGCTCCGGCGATCTCGATCCCGTCGAGCAGCAGCGCCGGGGGAGCGCTCAGCCAGACGGGGAGCCTGATGTCGAGACGGAACTCGCCCGAGGCCGGAGCGTCGCCGCCCGGCTCGATCTCGAGCGAGCCGTGGAAGAGCCGCAGCCCCGTGGCGCTTCGCACCTCCTTCGCCCCGATCCCGCCGCCGCCGGGGGAGAGGACCACGAAGGAGAGCACATGCTCGCCGGGCTCGACGGTGTAGCCGAGCTCGGCGGCGTACGCCCGCGCGTAGGTCAATCCCTCGTCGCGGAGCGGCGCGACCGTCAGGTCTCCGGTCCTGTCCTCGCCGTCGATCTCGAGGGTGAGCCCGCCGAGCGCCACCACGTCGCTCGCCGTGAAGCGCAGACGGCATGCGTTCGAGGGCCTGCGCGAACGGAGCGTGTCGGAGACGATCTGCTCCCATCCCGATCCCCAGTCGGCCTCGAGCTTCATCAGCGGCGGACCCGGATCGATCCGCAGCATCGGATCCCCGAGGGTGATGTACCGGTAAATCTGCTCGTACGAGTACGACGCGCGGGCGAGGTGCTCGATCTCCCCCGCCGTGACCGCCTCGCCGAGGATCCAGCGCGCCCCGGTGTACTCCTTGAGCGGCGGGACCGAATCGACGGGCGGCGACCCGAATATCGTCTCGTGCAGGGTCGTGCAGAGATCCTGGTTCTCGAGCAGGTACTCGAAGGCGCTGCTCGCATACGTGCCGACGGCCCCCGACCGGGACTTGATGAGGAGCTGCTCCGCGAGACAGTCCCCCTGGCCCCCCTCGAACCCCGCCCGCGAGAGCTCCTGCATCAGCGCGAAGTCGCTGATGTGGCAGCCGAAGCCGAAGAAGACGTGGTTGCGGTCGGTTCTGAGACTGTCGAGATCCTTGTACTGGTTGAAGATGGAGAATGCCGACTCGGTGGTGAGGTTCGAACGCGCCGCATGGCCCTGGAACGAGTAGAACAGGCACCCGTCGTTGAGCCGGCGCACGAGATAGGGGGTGAAGTACCTCCTGGTCGAGTCGGTCGCCTCGGAGAGCACGAGCGATCCGCCGTCGGGGGTGTCGTGGACGCCGTCGGTCCATCTGTCGAGGAAGAGCCGCCAGATCTCGAAGCCCCCGGGAAGGGCCCGGTCCATCTTCACGGCGACCGAATCCATGCCGTACTCGAAGTAACGCTCTATCGACTTGTACGAGTAGTCCGCGCGGGACCCCGACCAGGCGTCGTCGGCGAAGACGACGATGCGGCGCCGCCAGTCCTCGCCCGCCGCCGGCTCCTCGTACCGGTACATCTTCGTCAGGAGCGCGCGCAGCTCCAGATCCCTCCCGACCGACATCCTGCCGACGATGAGGTCGGGGTAGGCGGCGGCGGGGAGGGCGTACGAGGGGCCGCCGCCTGGGGCCGGGGCCGCAGGGGCGCCGAGCCCCGTGGCCGCCGGCTCGTCGAGGAAGACATAGTACTTGTCCGAGGCAGCGGCCTCATCGTTCAACCGCCCGATGACGCTGACGCTGTAAGTGTACGCGGGAACGTAATCGGGGGGCGATCCCCTCGTCTCGGGAGGATCGCCGATGAAGACCCGCCGGTGGTCCTCGCTCGAGTCGCCGACGAGCAGGAGGAACTCCACCCCCCACCGCTCGACGCCGTACCGGGCCAGCCGCCTGATCGCGTCGGCGTGTATCAGCCCGCCGTTGAACTCGTCGTAGACGTCTCGCGCGTCGACCACGAGGAGCCGGTACCCCTGCGCCTCCCGCCATGCCCGGTACTGCTCGAGCGACGTCGACGCGGGGGGGAGAAAATCGGCGTGCGATATCACGATCGCATGGTACGGGCCGGTCCGGCCCCTGATGTCGGACGGGGCGTCCGGGGTCACCCACGCGTTGTACACGTGCCGCCCGGCCGCGGCCCCCCCCGCGACGAACCTGCGCGCGGACTCTCCGTCGAGCTTGACCCGCATCGTCCACGAGCCCCCCTCGTTGCCGAACGAGTCGGGGGGGACGGGGAGGAAGAGCGGCCGGTCCGGATCGGTGATCTCGACCAGGTATCCGCCCGGCGCGGAGAATCCCGTTATCTCGACGTCGCGCGCTATCATCGCGGGCGCCAGCGTGAACTCGAGCAGATCGTCATGGGCGGCGAACTCCCGGGTGTACCTGACGGTCATGTCGTTGACGAGGAATCCGTACTCCTCCTCGCTCGTGACGACGAGCGCGTTGTCTCCCTCGGCGAAGATCCCCGGGCCCAGGCCGGTGAAATTGAAGACCGCCTCGGAGGTGGCGGACACGAAGCCGCCGCCGATCCTGGTCGTCCCGCCGCCGTTGCGGATGAAGAACTCGAGATCCTGGCTCGGATTGAGCTTCACGTCCCCCCTGATCCGCACGTGCAGGGAGGCGCCGGTGAGCGGCGCCTGGTCATGGACGGGGAAGGCGACGACCGCCTCCTCGAGCTTCGGACCGAGGACGTAGTAGAAATCCTTTCCCCCGGCCTTGAGGTACTTGTAGTAATACGTGTCCCGTCTGATCCGCTCGGTATGCACGAACGGCTGCGGCGCGACGGCGTCGCCGGTCGGCATCGGCGGCGCGTCTGGGATCATCGTCCCCGCCTCGTCCTCTATCAGCCAGAGGATGTTGTACGTGTTGTAGGTGGCCACCGTGTCGCCGGCCGCCGCGTCGTCCTTGACCCCCCTCGCGTAGAAGACGATCCGGTCGTCCCCTCCGAAGATTCCCGGGGACGAGGCGCTCCCCTTGACGATCCGGTAGGGGACGTCGACCTCGCGCTCGAGGTCCGGCTCGCTCTGGTCGAAATAGAGCTTCCTCAGGGCGAACTGGTACTCGGCCTGCCCGACGGAGAAGCCGGCTGCTATCAGGGAATCGGCCCTGACGGAGTAGAGCCCCGTATCGGGAATCCGGATACGAAGCCGGGCCCCTTCCTGCGCCGGCCCGCGCAGGGCGGCGGGGCGCCGGAGGCCGGCGGAGAAGCGCTCGACGTCGCCGGGGTTGACGAGCGTGCGCTCGTAGAGCCCCTTCCAGACCGGCGACGGCGCGGGGGCGTCGAGGCGGGCGTCCGCCGGAGCGGCCCCCTCGAACGAGACGGTGATGACGATCCGTCGCGCGAGGATGTACCGGCCCCCCTCGCGCGAGAGCGGGCAGACCCGCACGGGAACGACCCTCTGGCGCCCCATCATCGCCGGCTCGCCGGCCGTGACCGTCTCGACGGGGATCTCCCCGCCCCAGGGATCGGGGGGGAGGAAGGTCTCGGTGACCGGGATCCCATCCCCGTACCCGACGAACCGCTCGCCGGGAACTCGCCGGAGCTCCAGCACGCCGAGATCGCTCGAGGATGCGATCGACCATGTCACCCGCACCGCGCCGGCGGATGGCACCGCAATGTTGTAGACCCGCCCGGGAAGCTCGGGAGCCCCCGCGGGGGAGAAGGTGCCGTACCCGGGGAGGGTCACGCGCGCCCCGTCCTCCCCGCTCGCGATCTCCGGCTCGGGGAGAGCGATCTCGAAGGTCAGCGACGAGCGTCCCGACCCGATCAGCCGCGCCTCCGGCGCGGCCGCCATCGCCGAAGCCGGGAGGATCGCCGCGGCCAGGGCGGCCGCCATGGCGAATATACCCTTGCTCGACAGTCTGTTCGTTCGCCGGTTGTTCACGTGGACTCTCCCGCTTCCAGGGGTCGGGGTATCCGTCAGGGGCTTTCCGCAGGCTCCATGGCGCTGAAATAAGTATAACAGACGCGGGGGGGCGGCCGACAGGGAAAAAGAAATCCTAAATGGGAATGGGAAGGGACATCATGACCCCCCTGTTCCTGCTTTGAAGAGGCTTCTTCTCTTTGGGGAGAGGGTGTGGGGGGAGCTTCGGGGGGCGGTAGAGCGGGAGGAGAAGAGGGCCCGCGCGGGA
>JAQVGR010000019.1 GCA_028696635.1 Candidatus Krumholzibacteriia bacterium
TTGTTCCTCATCCTCTCGCTCCTCCATCTCGGGGACGTGAAGCAGGCCGTCGGGAACGAGCTCGACCGGCTCGAGCGGGGCGGGATCGCTTCGGTCGAGTACCGGGGCGAGGACCCCGCGCTCGCCGGGACGACCTACACCCTCGACGAGCTCAGGCTGATCAGGCCCGGGCTGCAGAACGACATCCTCGGCACGCGCGCGGGGTTCGGCGGGGAGAAGCTCCCCGCCCCGCAGGCGAGCCTCATGGCGATCGTCGCCCGGAGCATCGTCGAGGCGAAGACCGAGTTCATCCTCATCATAGCCGGGATGCTCATGGGCGCCGCCTTCATCATGATGCAGGTGAGGAGCCCGATGCTCATCGCCGTCGGGATGTATCTCCCCATCGACACGAGCTTCGCCATCTTCGTGGGCGGCCTCATGAAGGGCCTCCTCGACCGGCTGGCCGAGAAACGCGCGATGGAACCCGGGGCGAGGGAACGGATGGGGAACGCGGGGGTGCTCCTCTCCTCGGGACTCATCGCCGGAGAGGCGCTCCTCGGGCTGCTCTTCGCCGGGCTCGCCTTCGCCGAGGTCAGGCTCCTTCACATCTTCGATTCGCCCTCGTACCTGCTCAGTCTCGTCTGCATCGCGATCCTGGGGATCATGCTGGTGAGGATGCCGCTGCGGAGCGTCGGAAAATAAACGAGCGTTCCGGATCGGCCGGAACGCTCGTCATGATGCGGGACATTCGGGGCCCGGCGCCGCTCAGTCGGGGAGCCTGATGAGCCCCTTGTCCTGGAGCGCGTGGAACGATTCGCGCGCGTTCTTGATCTTCTCCTCCGCCATCTTCAGCAACTCGTCGTACGAGAGGTCGAGCCTGGCGACCCCCTGCTCGATCGCCTTGCGGCCGACGGCGGCCGCCTCGCGGGGGTAGACCTCCCACTCGTCCATCGTCGGGACGAGATGGCTTTCGTGCATCCCTTTGTCCTCGGCTACCTTCGCCAGCGCCCTGGCCGCCTCCACGCACATCTCGTCGGTGATCGTCGTGGCCATGACGTCGAGCGTGCCGCGGAAGATCCCGGGAAATCCGAGGGAGTTGTTCACCTGGTTGGGGAAATCACTTCGTCCCGTCGCGACAATGCGCGCTCCTGCCTCCTTCGCTACCCACGGCCAAATCTCGGGGATCGGATTTGCGCAGGTGAACAGGATCGCGTCCTTGTTCATCGCCGAGATCCATTCGGGCTTGAAGGCGTCGGGGCCCGGCTTGGAATAGGCGATGCACAGATCGGTTCCCTTCATCGCCTCGGGGATACCGCCGCGCCGGTTTTCCGCGTTCGTCTTCCGGCAAAAGTCGAGGCGTGGATCCCCTTCCTCGAACTCGGTGCGGTTCTTATGCAGAATGCCGTCGACGTCGCACATGACGACGTTTTCCGGGGGCAGGCCCGCAGATATGAGCACCCGCAGGCAGGCCGTGTTCGCGGCGCCCGCGCCGATCATCGACACTGAAACCGAGGCGAGGTCCTTGCCGACGATTTTCAGGGCATTGAACACCCCCGCCACCGTGACGGCCGCCGTTCCCTGCTGATCGTCGTGCCAGACGGGGATGCGGCACTGGGCGCGCAGCTCCTCGAGGATCCTGAAGCACTTCGGCTGCGAGATGTCCTCGAGATTGAAGCCGCCGTACGACGGCTGCAGCAGCTTCACCGTCTCGATGAAGACGTCGGGATCCTTCGTGTCGAGGCAGATCGGCACCGCGTCGACGCCGCCGAGGTACTTGAACAGGATCGCTTTCCCCTCCATCACCGGCATCGCCGCCTCGGGCCCGATGTCGCCGAGCCCGAGGACCCGCGTGCCGTCGGAGACGACGGCGATCATGTTCCCCTTGTTCGTGTGCTCGAAGACCTTCTCCGGATTGTCGCGGATATCGAGGCACGGCTTGGCCACTCCGGGGGTGTACCAGATGGCGAAGTCGTCGAAGTCGCGGATGCAGCACTTCGGCATCACGCCGACCTTGCCCTTGTAGAAGGGATGCAGCCTCATCGCGTCGATACCGGGCTGCATCGCCTTGGCAACAAGCTCTTCCTTCGTCATCTTCTTGATCATGACCGTACCTCCCCGGCGGTCCCCCCGGGGGAGATCCCGCCGTCAACGAGTCGTGATTCCATCTATCGTCGAGACCGGCGCGCCGCGCCGGGCGGTTATGCGCGCAGCAGTTCCTCGGCGGCGTTCCAGCCCTCGTCGAAGGCCTTCATGTTGACCTCTTCGGTCCCCTTGGGGACGCGGGCGAGGATCGCCTTCTTCATCGCCCCCACCGAGACGATCTCCGTGATGCGCGCGAGGAATCCGAGGGCGACGATGTTGGTCACGACGACCTTGCCGACCCTGGTAGTCGCTATCTCCGTTATCGGAGCCGCGTAGAGCCGGTACTCCCCCCTGGGCGGATCGGTGACCATCTCGCTGTCGACGATCAGTATCCCCCCCGGTTTGAGGTCGCCGGAGTACTTCGCGCACGACTCCTGCGTAAGCGAGAGCAGCACGTCGAGCGACATCGCCTTGGGGTAGTCGATGTCGCCGTCGCTGATCACCACTTCGGCCTTGCTCGCCCCGCCCCTCGCCTCGGGACCGTAGCTCTGCGTCTGGACAGCGTTCCGGCCCTCGTATATCGCCACGGCCTCGGCGAGTATCTTCCCCGCGAGGATCAGGCCCTGGCCTCCCGAGCCGCTCAGTCTGAGTTCATAGCGTTCCATCATCTGTCCGTCCTGACCTCCTCGACGAGCCGGGCGTATTCCTCCGTGTACTCGGGCCGTTCGACGTCGCAGAGCACGCCGGTGCGGAACTTGCCTGCGCGCTCCTCCCCGCTCATCGACTCCCACTTCTCCATCGACACGGCGGTGTCTCGCAAGTGCTCCATCATCTTCACCGGGTTGGCCATCCGGTTGCGCCGGCCGTAGGCGGTCGGGCAGGGAGTGACGACCTCGACGAGAGAGAATCCCTTCTTCTGGAGCGCCTTCAGTATGAGCGTTTCGAGCTTCTTCGCGTTGTAGACGTCGCCGCGCGCGACGAACGATGCGCCCGCCGCTATGGCCAGGCCGCTGATGTTGAACGGCGGCTCGAGGTTCCCGAACGGCGCCGTCGAGGCCCGCGCGCCCCTCGGCGTCGTGGGCGAGCACTGCCCCCCGGTCATCCCGTAGATGTAGTTGTTGTACAGAAGCACGGTCAGGTCGATGTTGCGCCTTGCGGCATGTATGAAGTGGTTGCCGCCGATCGCCGTGGCGTCGCCGTCGCCGGTCACGACGATCACGGTGAGGTGAGGCTTCGCCGACTTGACGCCGGTGGCGAAGGCGAGCGCCCGTCCGTGCGTCGTGTGAAGGGTGTTGACGTCGACGTACCCCGGCGTGCGGCTCGAGCAGCCTATCCCGGACACCATCACGGCCTCGTCCCGGTCGATCCCGAGCTTGTCGACCGCGCGCAGCAGCGCCTTCAGGACGATCCCGTCCCCGCAACCGGAGCACCAGATGTGGGGGAAGTTCTCCTCGCGGACGTACTTGAGATAGTCGAACATCAGAGCACCTCCCCGACGAGATCGACGATCTGCTGCGGCGTGATCGGATTCCCGTCTACGCGCCCGAGCCGGCGCACCGGCACCGAGCACTGCGCGGCGAGGCTGACCTCGCGCGCCATCTGGCCGAGGTTGAGCTCGGGGACGACGATCACCTTGACTCGCCTGGCCATCTCGAGGACGGCCTTCGTCGGGAACGGCCAGAGGACGGTCGGCTCGAGGAGCCCCGCCCTGAGCCCCGCCTCGCGGCACAGCCGCACGGCGGCGTTCGCGGAGCGGGCGACCGAGCCGTACGCGAAGATCCCGACCTCGGCGTCGTCGAGCATGACCTCGTTCCACTGGACGATATCGTCCTCGTGCATCTCGATCTTCTTCGTGAGACGCTCGATGAGGCAGGCGATGTCGCGCGAGTCGTTCGTGGGGAATCCGGTCTCGTTGTGGACAAGCCCGGTCACGTTGTAGCGGTACCCCGTTCCGAACGGTGCGAGCCTGGGGATGCAGTCATCGGTGAGCCGGTACGGCAGGTACTCCCCGGGGGGCTCGTCCGGCGCCGCCCGGTCGACGATCTCGAGCGTCGAGCGTTCGGGGATGACGACCTTCTCGGTCGTGTGGCCGGTGATCTCGTCGAGGAGGAGGATCACGGGGGTCATGTACCGCTCGGCGAGGTTGAAGGCGCGTATCGTCTGCTGGAAGGTCTCCTGCGCCGACTTGGCGGTCAGGGCGATCACGCCCCGGTCTCCGTGGCTCCCCCAGCGCGCCTGCTGCACGTCCATCTGCGCGGGAAGCGTCGGCGTGCCCGTGCTCGGCCCGCCGCGCATCACGTTTACCACCACGCACGGGACCTCGGCCATCGAGGCGTACCCGATGTTCTCCTGCTTGAGGCTGAACCCCGGGCCCGAGGTGGCGGTCATCGCCTTGACGCCGGTCAGCGAGGCCCCGATCGTGGCCCCCATCGCGGCGATCTCGTCCTCCATCTGGATGAAGCGCCCCCCGATGCGCGGGAGCATGATCGAGAGATACTCGGCGATCTCGGACGAGGGGGTGATCGGATAGCCGGCGAAGAACCGGCACCCGGCCGCCACCGCCCCCTCGGCGCAGGCCTGGTTCCCCTGCATCATCCTGACAGTGCCGGTTCGGACCTCGGTCACGAGATATCACCCCTTGCGCCGCGAGCGGCCGATCGACGCGGCCGGCCGGTCAAAAAAAAGGGGCCCGCCGCAACGCGGGTCCCTCATTCGACCGTGATCGCGAAATCCGGGCACCTGAGCTCGCAGAGCATGCACTTGATGCAGTCCTCGGGTCGTGCGACCTTCACCTTGCCGCCTTCCATCTCGAGCACGTTCCTCGGACAGAAGGCGACACAGATCTCGCAGCCCTTGCACCAGGCGACGTTTACGGTGATTACCGCCGGCTCCTTCGGAGCCGACTGCTGCCCGGCCATCTGTTTCCTCTCAGGTACCGGCTATCACCCTGCAAATAAATCAGTTGTAAATCGGCCGCGGCCCGCGAGGACCGCAAACCGGCTTCCAATATAAGATATAGTACATTTCTTTTCAAGGGTATTCGGGGAAATAAAAACAAAGAGCCCCCGCCGTCTCCGCGGCGTCGCGGGCACGGCGGGGGCCGTGATCAGCGCCGAGCGCGGGGAGCTACCGCAGCAGGTGCTCCTCGAGGAACAGCACCATCGCGTAGGTCAGGTAGTCGCGGTTCGATTTCTTCCTGAATCCGTGGCCCTCGTCCCTGGCGAGCAGGTACCACGCCTCGCCGCCGTTCGCGCGGATAGCGGCGAGCATCTGCTCCGCCTCGCTCGCCGGCACGCGCGGGTCGTTGAGCCCCTGCACGATGAACATCGGCCTCGTGATCTTGGAGGCGTTCGCCGTGGGGGAGATCTTCAGGAGAAACTCGCGCATGCCGGGATCGCGCTCGTCGCCGTACTCGACGCGCCGAAGGTCCCTGCGGTAGTCCTGCGTGTTCTCGAGGAAGGTCACGAAGTTGCTGATCCCCACGACGTCAACCCCGCAGCGCAGGCGGTCGTTGTAGCGGATCATCGCGGCATAGACCATGTACCCGCCGTACGAGCCGCCGTAGACGCAGACGCGGTCCCTGTCGAGCTCGGGCTGCCGCTCGATCCAGTCGAGGAGCGCCCCGATGTCGCGGACCGAATCCTCGCGCTTCATGCCGTTGTCGAGGAGCTGGTAGCTCTTGCCGTACCCCGTCGAGCCGCGGACGTTCGGCGCGATGACCGCGCAGCCGAGCTCGTCGATGAAATACTGCATGGTCGCCGAGAAGTACGGCGTGTACTGCCCTTCGGGTCCGCCGTGGATGTCTATCAGCACGGGGAACGGCCCGTCCCCCTCGGCCGGCCTGAAGTAGAACGCGGGGATCGTCCGCGGCTTTGCGCCGACCGTATCGAAGGTCTCGTACCGTATCAGACGGGGTTTGGAGAAGGTCTCCGGATCGAGCCCGCCGATCTCGCTGAATGTCCAGCGCTCGAGGGAGAGGTCGCCGAGGCCGAGGACCCATGCATCCCCCGTCGACGACGGCGTGCCGATCGTCAGGGCGAGCCTCTCGTCGTCGGGGCTGAACAGGAGCCCCCCGATCGAGCCCTCGGGTATCCCCTCGACCCGCCGGTACTCATGCGTGCCGGCGTCCATCAGGTAGAGCCTGTCTATCCCGTCCTCATTCGCCGTGAAGGCGAGGGTCGCCCCGTCGTGGCTCAGCGAAATCCCCTCGATGTCCCAGGGTATCTCCTCCGTGAGGATCGCCGCCCGCTTTCCGGCTATGTCGTAGAGGCGCAGATGGCTGAACTCGCTGTTTTCGTCGCTGGTGAAGTACAGCGATCCGCCGTCCTTCGAGAAAATCCCGCCGCCGTAAGATGCCGGCCCCCCGGTCGGATTGATGGCCTCGAGCGAGCCGGTCGCCGGATCGAGAAGATGGGGATGCGACTCGGCCGCCGAGATATATCTGGTCACGAGGATCTTCGTGTCGTCGGGAGACCAGTCGACCGCGCCCCAGGTACCCCCCGCCTCGAGGACCGGCCTCGCGCCGTCCGGATCGCCCGCCGGCATCACCCAGAGGTCCCAGTCCCTGCCGTTTCGCCTCGTCGTGTAGTAGACGAACCGGTCGCCGGCGTTCGACCAGACCGCGCCGCCGTTGCGCGACGCGCCGTCGGTGAGCATCGCGTAGCGTCCCGTCGGCACGTCGAACCAGAAGAGCTGATAGAACTCGCCGCCGCCGACGTCCTTGCCGAAAAGGAAGCCGTTGCTCGACGGGGCGGGACAGACAGCCGCGCCGTATACCGGCTCGTCGAAGAAGGTGATCTGCCGCCGCGCCCCGCCGGGCGCCCCGACGAAATGGATCTGCGAGGTCTCCCCGAACCGCGTGCTTATGTACAGCCCGGAGCCGTCGAGGCTCCAGTCCTGCACGGCCGCGCTCCTCGTGTTCTGGTACTGGATCATCCGCTCCTCGATCCGCCGGGGGATCTCCGGTATCCCCTCGATGACGAGGTTCCCCTCCTCGCGCCTCTCCACCCCGCCCGTCAGGGCGCGGCAGTCGGCGGCGAAGAGGACGAGGACCGCTGCGAGCAGTGCCCTTCTCATCGCTGAAGCCTCCTCCCGTGGCGTCGTTGATTACGGAAAAGAGAGAAAGATGGAGCTGGTGATCGGAATCGAACCGATGACCTACGCATTACGAGTGCGTTGCTCTACCGGCTGAGCTACACCAGCTCCGACAGGTATCTGAATATACGCCGGCAGTCGCAGTTTTCAAGGATTTTTCCATCGAAACGGACCGCCGCTACCTCAGGGCCTCGCTGCGGCGTGCGTTGAAGTCGCGATAGAAACCGACGCTGTCGAAGATCCCGCGGTCGATGTCGGGCTCTCCCCTCGCGATGAACCTCGCCATGTTGAGCCCCACGCCGGGCCCCAGCATGAACCCCTGTCCGCACATCCCCACGGCGAGATACAGCCCCCTGAGCTCCCGGACCTCGTCGAGGATGATGATCCCGTCGGGCGTCATCGGGTAGAGCCCCCGCCAGACGCGCCGGATCATCATGTTGCGCAGGCGCGGGATCAGCTCGATGAGGCGGCGCGCGATCACCGGCATGAACTCGGAGGTCTCCGAGCGGTTCATCCCCGTGATCGGGTCTATCGGCGTGTAGCAGAATATCACCTGGCCGCGGTCGTTCTGCCCGAAGTAGAAGTTCGTCGTACGCCCTTCGGGACCGGGCCTGATGTCGACGACGAGCGGATCGAAGAACCGCTGCATCGGGGCCGAGATCCCCGCCTCGTGGCTGTCGGGCAGGACCGGTATCTCCAGCCCGACCAGGCGCCCGACCTCCAGGGCCTGCGCGCCGGCCGCGTTGACCACGACGGGGGCGTGATACGATCCGCCGGGGGTCCGAACCCCTTCGATCCTCCCTCCGTTGTGCAGCAGGTCGGTCACCTGCTCGCCGAAGCGGAACTGGCAGCCGCGGGCGCGGGCCTCCTTCCACAGGGCGGCGGACGCCTTCAGCGGCGAGACCTGTCCGTCGCGCGGCGCGAAGGTCCCGCCGAGAAGACCCTCGGGGTTTATGCCGGGGATGAGCCTGCCGATCTCGTCGGGGCCGTACCAGTCGATCTCCAGCCCGAAGCTCTTCTGGATCGGCAGGAGGGCTTTGAGCTTGAGCTGATCGATCTCGCGGTAGACGGGGAAGCAGTACCCCCCCTCGATCCAGCCGATGTCGTCGCCGTACCGCTCTTTCCACGTGGAGAATATCTCGATGCTCTTCAGGCAGAGGGTGATCTTCGCCGGATCGGAGTGCGTCGCCCGTACCCCGCCGATCGCCGCCTTGTTCTGGCCCTGGCCGACGGCCCGCTCGCGGTCGACGACGAGGACCTTCCATCCCTCGAGGGCGAGGAAGTACGCGGTGGGCAGTCCGACGCTGCCGGCTCCGATAACGATGGCATCGTACGCCGGGCGGCTCATCTCCCCTCCCCCTTCTTCCCGATCCCGGCGAAGGCGGACAGGGGGACCTCGGCGACGAACGGCCGGTCGGTCGGCCTCGTGACTGCGGAGGGATCGATCCCCTCCTCCCGGTAGAGGCGCAGGATCAGCTCCGTGCAGGTCTTGCCGCCGCATGCGCCCATCCCCGTGCGTATCGTCGCCTTGAGGGTGTTCATGTCGGTCACGCCGGCGCGGATCTCGGCGCGGACCTCGCCGGCCGTCACCCGCTCGCAGCGGCAGATGATCGTCTCGTCGCTCAGCGCGTCGGCCGCGCCGCCGCCCCACGCCCCTTCCTCCGCCTCGAGCGCGCGCAGGCCGGCGACCTTGACGGCCTCCGCGTCGGGAACCTCGAGAGAGACGAGCATCCGCTTCGGATCGCCGGGGGCCTTGCGGACCCTGACCACCGTCCCCTCGCCTACCGCCTCGCCGTTCATGTCGACCGTGGCGACTGCGAGCCCCTCGCGCAGCCCTGCCGGATCGAGCTCGTACGGAACGACGACGAGGGACAGGCCGCGCTGCGGGTCGTGCCCGCGCCGGACGATGGTGATGGCCAGCGCCGGGCAGGCGGCGACGCATTTGAGGCACCCCGAGCACTCGCCCGAGAACACGGGGAGCCCCATGATCGAGTCACCCGGTATCGCGATCGAGCGATTGGGGCACGAATCGACGCACGGGTTGCAGGGAATCTCCTCGACGCAGCGGATCACGGGGAAGACCTCGCCGGGCGGCTCGGGATCGCGCCATTCGACCACGGCTCCCGGCCGGCTGCGCAGGATCTCCTGCGTTCGCCCCCAGTCGGGAGGGATCTCGACCTCGTACCCGAGCTCGCGGGCGACCGTCCGGCCGGTTATGCGGCCGCTGAATATCGCGGCGGACGCCTCCGCGATCTCCGCGGAGTCGCCGCAGGTGAAGGTCCGCACGTGGAAGCGCGAGAGCTTGGCGGCGAGCTCGTCTATCGGAGTCAGGCCGACCGCGATGAGCAGGGTGTCGACGTCGAAGCTCCGCTCGGTCCCCTCGACCGGCCGCAGCGCCTCATCGACCGCGGCTATCGTGATACGCTCGAGCCTGCCGTCCCCCTGCGCCCGCAGCACGGTATGCGAGGTGTGGATCGGCACCCCGAGGCGATGGAGCTTGTCGGCGTGGACCTTGTATCCCCCGCATCTCGGCAGGGCCTCGACGAGCCCCACGACCCTGATTCCCGCCTGAATCGCGTGGTACCCTGCGATCAGGCCGACGTTCCCCCCTCCGACTATGAAGAGCCGGTCGGTCGGTACGACGAGGTCGCGGTTGAGCAGCGTCTGGAATGCCCCCGCCCCGTAGACTCCGGGAAGATCGCAGCCGGGGAAGGCGAGCCCCTTCTCGCGCGCCCCGCAGGCGACGACAACGGCCCGCGGCTCGACGAGAAAGTACCCGCCCTCGCCGTACATCCCCACCATGCGGTCGTGGAAGGCGCCGACGGCGGTCGCGCCGGTGACGACCCGGACCGAGGGGGTCCCGGCGAGCTTCCCGGTGAGGATGCGCGCGATCTCGATCCCGCGAATCCCCGCGTAGCAGTCGTCGCGCGAGCCGAAGAAGGGATGGGTCTGCAGGGTCAGCTTGCCGCCGAGCTCCTGCTTGTCGTCGACCAGCAGGGTTTCGATGCCGAGGGCGCCGAGCTCGAGGGCGGCGTTGATCCCGGCGGGCCCCCCGCCGATGACGAGGACCTCGGTCTCGATCGTCTCTATCTCGCCGAAGGGGGGAAGGTCGTCGCGCGGCGGAAGCACCGGGTGCCCCTCGCAGCTTCGCACCTTCATGCCCGGCCGCACCACCGTCATGCACCCCTTGACGGGGATGTCGTCGACGAGGACGGTGCACTGGCTGCACTGGCCGTTGACGCAGAAGATCCCCTGCGGGGCGCCGTCGCGGGGATGATGCCCGAAAACCCGGATTCCGGCGGCGAAGAGGGCCGAGGTGATGACCTCTCCCTCGAGGGCCAGCAGATCCCTGCCGTCGAAGGTGAACGGGACGCTCGCCCGCTCCCGGACCGGCAGAATAGGATGGGATGTCAGGCGGCGGGTTCCGGCTGGGGTCGCTATGATCCGAACTCCTTTTCGACGGAGCGGTCAGTTCGAGATCGTCAGGATGACCTGATTCTTCTCGACCGACGTTCCGGGGGGTACCTTGATCGAACTGATCACGCCGCTGACGCTCGACGTCAGGCTGTTCTGCATCTTCATCGCCTCGAGCACGACGAGGACGTCCCCCTCCTTGACCGGATCTCCCTCGCCGACCTCATAGCTGATCACCATGCCGGGCATCGGGGCGGTCAGGGTGAACTCGGAACATCCTCCGGGGGAGGATCCGTTCTTTCTCGCCGCCGCCTCCGCCGCAGCCCCCTTCGATTCCCGGCCGTTGCCGCTGTTGCCGTTCTTGCCGCCACCGCTCCCGCTGTTGCCCGAATCCCTGCAGACGATCGGAGCGGTCGTGCCGGCCGACTGCGTGTGGGGCCGGCCGCCGACCTCCTCGACCTCGATCGAGTAGTAGTCGTCGCCGACGAAGACGTTGAACTGGCGCAGGCCCCGGCCCTTCGGCGGCGCCTCGGATCGCGCCGAGACGATCGCCTCGCCGGAGAGGACCTTCGCCGCCAGCTCCTCCTGCCTGGCCACCTCCTCGAGAGTCACCGGCTTCACCTCGGCGGGGGGCTGCTCGAGGCCGTACTTCCATCGCAGGAACCGAAGGCCCGTCGTCGGGTAGAGGGCGTAGATCAGCACGTCCCGCTCGCCGCGCGCCAGTCCCTTGACCGCTTCGCGCGCCTTCTCCATCTCTGGCTCGAGCATGTCGGCGGCGCGGCAGGTGATCGGCTTCTCGCCGCGGGGGTACCCCTTGAGCGCGAGTTTCTGCACCTTGGGGTCTATCGGGACCGGCGGGGTCCCGTAGAGGCCGTATGCGTAGTCCTTGACCTGTCCGCTGATCATCTTGTACCGGCCGAAGAGGACGTTCTGGACCGCCTGGATCCCGACGATCTGGCTTGTCGGGGTCACCAGCGGCGGGTATCCGAGCTCCCTGCGGGTGCGCGGGAGCTCCGCGTAGACCTCGCCGAT
>JAQVGR010000374.1 GCA_028696635.1 Candidatus Krumholzibacteriia bacterium
CTGCTCGCCCTGCTCGTCGCGCTGGGATACGGCCTCAACGTCGTGTTCGTGACCTTCGGATTCAATATGTTCTACTATATCGACAATCTTCTCGCCGTCGATCCCTCCGTACATCCGGTGATCGCGTGGGGTGGCGCCGGCGCGCTCTTCGGGGCGTGCGCGGGGTTGTGGCGAGCCGCGGGGCAGAACAAGGTCGGGTATCTCAGGATCATCGCCCTGCTCGTCCCGATCGTATTCATGATGGGATTCTGCGCCACGACCAAACCGCTTCGCCACGACGGGCAGCATTCCATAGAGACGCCCTATACGGTCAAGCAGCGGCAGCGGGAGGCGAATCTGGCCGCGGTAGCCCAGGAACGTGCGCTCAGGGAGCGGTTGCGGTATATCATCGCCCCGAACGGGGCGAATGTCCGCGGCGGCCCGTCGACAGGTGAAGCGAAGATTGACATTCTGCAGTACGGAACGGAGGTGAGAATAATAGAGTCGAACGACGGGTGGTGCAAGGTCGAATACCGGTCGGGAAAAAGCAGCAAGGTGGGATTCATCCACGAATCGCTCCTCGGCGCGCAACGCCGGTGAGGATGAAAAGTCATGGAAAGCTTTGGCGTTATCGGGATACTTATAGTGCTGCTCGTCGCGGCTTTCTTTGTCTTCCGGCCGCTTGTCTCGGGGATTATCGGGAAGAAGGGGAGCATCGAGCGGACCGGGAAGGGATTGCCCGGGGGAATCCGGACCGCGGCACTGGAGGCGGCGGCACTGGCGTCGCTGATGCTCAACTACCCGCGCGAGTTGCTCGGGTACAGCTCGACCGCGGTCCTGCTGGCGCTCGCCCTGGGGCTCGTCGCGCTCCCCAGTGTGGTCGCGCCGGTGCTGGCATTCACGGTGGTCGTCGTCTCGATCACCCGGATGGAGACGCCGAGCGCGTTGCGCCTGATGATGGTGCTGGCGGCGTTCCTTCTGCTGCGGTTCGTATTCGGCGGGGCGAGACACATGCTGAGTAAGAAGAAGTGAGGAACGTCAGACAAGGAGGTGTATCCCATGTCGGCTGAAGTTATCGGACGGGTAACGTCGGGAAAGACGAGGAAATCGTACGAGGTCAAATGGGAGAGCCACGGCGGCGAGGTCTACGTCTCGTACGCCGGCTGGTCGAAGGTCGGAAAGGCGGGCAGCGCAGGCGAGGCGATGCGGAAGGCCGAAGCGTACCTGTACGACAAATAGGCGCTGCCGCGATGTCCGGATGCGCCTGGTGCCTGGTCGGTCGACGCCCCGGGGCGCATCTGAAATAATTCTCGCTTTACGTCGTCAGCCGGGCTCGTTCCTTCTCCGGGAGGCCGGCCCATGGGAAAAAGTCGTAACCAGCCGATATCGTTGCCGACGGTTCTTCAGCTCCCCATCTCCGGATCAATCCCGCCATTCATCCACGAGAAGCTCGTCTTCTTGCCACCGTTCGCCGAACTCCTGGAGCATGTAGGCGAGCACGTCCTCCCAGGTACCGCAGCGCATGCACAGCGGCTTTCCTCCGGTGATCGCCCGCCAGCCGGGTCCGTGAAAGTACGGCAGTGCAAGGCTGACCACATTCCGATAACCGCCGTCTTCATAGACTGCCGCGATCACGTGCGGCGAAGCGTGGTCGGTTCCGGGCTAGCGGCATGGTACGATGAGCGTGAATCCTTCTTTCGGGCCTCTGCCCCGTTGAATGCCCATCACATGAAGCGCGGCCTTGAATTCCTCGAAATCCATCAGGAACCTCCGAAGAAGTGGAAAGAAGGCAGTTGCGCGTCCGCGCGCCGGATCATCCGCCCGGACCACGCTGCACTCCGATTGAGTCCCATCGCCGGAGTGTACCATAATGTCTGATCCGGAGTAATGGGAAAGCTTTCCGGCGGGGCTTTCCGGGATGCCGTTGACAGGGATGCCGGTCGTCCGTATACTGGCGCCGTCATGCTGATCGTTCGCATCATCATCGCCGCGGTCCTCGCCCTGTTCCTGATCTCCGGGATGAGGCGCGGCCTGATCCGCCAGGTCCTCGAGGTGGTGGGGCTCGTCGTCGCCTTCATCATGGCGTTCTACATGGCTCAGGCGCTGGCCGCCTGGATCGCCGGGCGGGTCGATCTCGACTACCGCGTCGCGCTCACCATCGCGGCGGTCGCGATCTTCGTGGGGATCATCGTCGTCTTCCACTGGATCGGCCTCGCCATGCAGAGGTTCTTCAAGATGACGATCCTCGGCATCTTCGACCGCATCGCCGGCGCGGTCTTCGGCGTGCTCAAGGGGCTGATGCTGATCAGCCTCGTGCTGGTGATCATCCTCGCCGCGCCCTTCCCCCGCGACGTGAAGGAGCGGATACTCGACGACCCGGTCACCGCCTCGATCTATCCGATACTGCCGGTGATGTACGACCTCGTCGTCACACGAATCCCCGGCGGCGAGCGGTTCGAGTCGGTCGCGCGCATCGGCGGCTCCGAGACCCTCGAGGAGACGACCGAAAGGCTTCGCAGGGAGATCGAGGAGGCCGGCGAGGAGCTCGAGGAGAAGGCCGGGGAGCTCAAGGGCAAGGCTGAGGACACGGCCAGGGAGCTCAAGGACAAGGCGACCGATTGATGGACCCCGCTGCCCGCACTGCCGCCATCGCAGAGGAATTCTCCCACGCCGCAGCCAAGCTCGAGCTCGGAGATGTGCTCGATCTCGTCGCCGCCCGTGCGGTAAGCGAG
>JAQVGR010000375.1 GCA_028696635.1 Candidatus Krumholzibacteriia bacterium
GGCATTCCGCGGACGCACCCGCTGCGCATCCGGGCCCGCTCAGACGCTCCGTACCGGCGACTCATCGATACAGACATTGATTGCATGCAGACACTTTCTGCGGTAGAATCTTCCCGTCTGCAGGCGTGAAGTCTCAGGCTCTCACTCAGGCTGAACCGGATAAAATCCCGCCGTGTCATGTCCGGCCCGAGGCGTTCATGCCGCCATCTCCGCTCAGGCGGCAACAGGGAGGTTCCCCGATGAGAACCATTTCCGGCGCATCGATCGTTCTGGCCCTCGCTGCCCTTCTGCTCATTCTGACGACGGCGCTCCCCGGAGGAGCGCCGGGGTACGCGAACAATACCACGATGATGAAGGAGACGTCCTTCACCCTGACCCTCTACGGATTTCCGCCGGAGCCGATCACCCTTTTCGGCACCGAGACGGTGACATGGACCGATCCGTACACCGGCGGGGATGCCCACGTGTATATCGACTGCGAGATCGTCGATATGGAAATATCGGACATGGCGATGACGATCAGAAACAACCCCGATCTGGCAGGGATGGGGATCACGAGAAGCGTCGACGAGTGGATCGATTTCCCCGCGGAGAGCTTTTTCGACATCCTGTACGAGATCGAGATACCGGGGATCTTTCCCGGCGACACGCTGTTCACCCACGAGCCGATGCACATTCACGGCATCGTCGACCGGTGGCCCCCGTACGGCCACACGTACGTCATGGCCAATCCGGCAATCGTCGTCTACACCGGCATGGGAATCCCCGTGGGAGAGATCACCGGGTGGAGCGAGGTAAAACTGCCGTGGGAGGAGCCGAGGGCCGGGCTGACGGTCGATACGGAGTACGGCTCCGACGTCGCCGAGGAGATCGACGACGATGTCGTCGAGGCCAGGGCCTGCATCAACGCGGCAAACTCATATGTCATCGCCGCGCAGTTCCTGTGCAGGGAATCCGGAACGGGACCGTTCCTGCCGTTCTGGGTGGATACCGACGGTTCGGGAGGCAACTACGGCACCTCGGCGCCGAAGGAGAGCGGCGACGGATGGGCGGGATATCTCGACATCTCGACCTTCAGCACGCTCGGCGGGCATTACGACATCATGGTCGATTTCGACGTCATTGGTATCGGCCATGTCATGGACACGGTAACGATATACATCGATCCGACCCCGCCGATCCCGGTGTTCAACACCGTCATCCCCGATTCGGTGATCTACTTCCATGCCGACTCGCTCTTCGAGATTACATTCACGATGGAAGACGAGATCGGAGGGGTCGGGTCGAGCGAGATGCGGATCTACCCTCTTGCGCCGGACTACTCGAGGACCCTGGTGCCGATAAACCAGAACAATCTCGACAACAGATTCGACGGCCTGGAGACCTGTGTTCCGACCGCCACCGCCTCGTGCCTCAAGTGGTTCGCCGACAACGGGTACGGAAATCTCGACCACCCGGGAGGCAACGAAGAGGAGGAAGAACTGACCGGCGAGGAGATGGCCGAGGAACTGGTCGGGGACATGGGTACCGACTCGAGCGGGACGACGCCCGACAAGGCGATCGACGGGATCAAGAAGTACCTCAAGAACCACGGCGAAAACGCTGACGACTGGGACGTGGATCACGAGGAGGTCGAGAACTACGAGGATATCGGCGAGATGCTCAGGGAGTTTGAGGCGGACAGCGAGGACGTGATCATCCTGCTCGCGGACACGAACGCCGCGGGCGACACGGTCGGCCACGCGGGGACGCTCGGCTCGAAGAACAGCGAGTACTACGAGCAGCATATCGGCGAGGACACGGTCGGGAAGATCGGGTACACGCTCGATTTCATGGATCCCAACGGAGGCGTCCCGGCCGAGGAGAACGAATGGGGCGTCGACGAGAACGACGCGGGCCTGCCTACCCTGCAGGGCTATTCATGCGATCTCGACAGCACCGAGGGATGCGCCTGGATCGAAGGGTATATCAAGGTGTCGCCCCCCGAGGGAGGAGGCGCCGGCTCTCCGGGAACGGCGCCGCGCGCAACGCACGGCAGGGGATTCGACCTCGCGCCGTCCTCCCCCGGATGGATACAGGTCTCGATGGGCACGGTCGCGGGGAGCGGAGCCGAGGATACGCTCAGATGGGATACGACCGGCTTCCCGGGCGGCCTCTATCTGATCGAGATAGTCACGGTCGACGACGAAGGGATCCAGTGCAGGGACCTCAGGCTCGGAGGCATCCCGCAATACACGGTGACAGGCGATCCGGAGACACCGGGGGCAGAGACGACGCTGAGAGGGTCGTATCCGAACCCGTTCAACCCCTCGACAACGATCGAGTTCTCCCTCGCATCGGGGACGGCGGTCTCGATGTCCATCTACGACGTCTCCGGCAGGCGCGTCAGATGTCTTTTGAGAAACGAGCCGCGCGAGAAGGGCCTTCACACCGTCCAGTGGGACGGGCGGAACGACAGGGGCGTTCAGATGCCGAGCGGCGTGTATTTCTGCCGGTTCGAAGCGGGCAGGGAGCACTTCTCGAGGAAGATGATCATCCTCAGATGATACGGATCCTCACCGGATGCACCGAGGCCCCGCCGCCCGTTCACTCCCCGTCGAGGGTCGGGTACTCCCCCGGCAGGAGCATCGGGAGAGGATACCCGGGGCGCTCGCTCCAGAGGTCTATGAAGCGCATCAGCCGGCGGGATCGCGCATCGAAGCCGGGAAGCG
>JAQVGR010000376.1 GCA_028696635.1 Candidatus Krumholzibacteriia bacterium
CGCTCGGCAGGCGCAGGAGGACATCGTTGCCTTCCTTCGCCATCAGCTGGGCGTATGAGCCGGCGCTGCGCGCCATCTGGGCGCCCCTGCCGGCGGTCAGCTCGATGTTGTGCACGAACAGCCCCGTGGGAATCTTCTCCAGCGGGAGCGCGTTCCCCGGGTGGATGTCGGCGTCGGGTCCCGAGACGACCGTGTCGCCCTCCTTGATCCCGTGCGGCGCGATGATGTAGCGCTTCTCCCCGTCCGCGTAGTGAAGCAGCGAGATGAACGCCGACCGGTTCGGATCGTACTCGAGCGAGGCGACCCTGGCAGGGATCCCGTGCTTGTCGCGCCTGAAATCGATTCGCCGATAGCGGCGCTTGTGCCCCCCGCCCATCCTGCGCGACGTGATGTGCCCGTGGTTGTTTCGCCCGCCGGTCTTCCTGGCCGGCTCGAGCAGGGATTTCTCCGGCGGCTTCTTCGTCAGCACGGAAAAATCCGTCCCGGTCTTGTACCGCATCGCCGGAGACGTCGGTTTGAACTTCTTCAGAGCCATCGATCGGTTCCTTGTCGTTCGTGTTCCGTTTGTGCGGACCCTTCTGCCCGGTATCGGGTCCCCGTGCTCTCTTCGCAGCCCCGGGAGGCTATACAACGAGACTCTCTTCTATACCTGGTCGAAGATGTCTATCTTCTCGCCGGCGGCCAGCGTCACGATGGCCTTCTTCCGGTCGGGGCGCTTGCCGGTGAACCGGCCGGCGCGCATGAACGTCGTCTTCGACTTGCCGCGGATGACGCTCGTGCGGATATCCTTCACCGTCACGCCGAACAGCTTCTCGACGGCCAGCTTGATCTCCCTCTTGTTCGCCCGCGGGTCGACCTCGAAGACGAACTTGTTGCTCTTCTCCTTCAGGGCGGTCGTCCGCTCGGTGATGACGGGCTTGAAGATGATCTTGTGTACATCCGTCATTATGCGAACACCTCCTCGATCCTCGCCAGCGCGTCCCTGGTCAGCAGGAGCACGTCGGCCCTGAGGATCTCGTACGCATTCATGTCGCCCGCGACCATGAACTCGACGCCGCGCAGGTTCCTGACGGAGCGCCAGACGTTGTCGTCGAACCCCGCCGTCACGAAGAGCACCTTCCTGCCTCCGAGCCCGGCGGCCGAGAGGAACTCGGCGACGCGCTTCGTCCGCGGCTCGTCCATCGACACGCCGTCGACGACGACGACCCCGGCGGAGCCGCCCTTGTCGGCCAGCGCCGACCGGAGAGCGAGGCGCTTGACCTTCTTCGGGACCGCGAAACGGTAGTCGCGCAGGTGTGGGCCGAAGACGACCCCGCCCTTGCGCCAGATCGGCGAAGAGCGGCGGCCGGCGCGGGCGCGGCCGGTGCCCTTCTGCCGGTACGGCTTGATGTTGCTGAAGTTGACCTCGCCGCGGTCCTTCGCCTTCGCGGTGCCGCTGCGGCGGTTGGCCAGGTACATCCGGACGGCGTCATAGAGGACGCTCCGGTTGACCGGCCCGCCGAAGAGCGATTCGGGCAGATCGACCGTGCCCTTGAGGTCGCCCGTGAAATCGTACAGATTCGCCTGTGCCATGCCTTCCATCCTCGCGATCAGCCCTGCGCGGGCGCGGGCGCGGTCAGCCTGAGGATCGAGTTCCTCGGGCCCGGAACCGCCCCCCGCACGAGCAGGATGTTGTTCTCCACGTCGACCTCGACGACCGTGAGGTTCTTCACATGATGCGCCTTGTTGCCCATCTGGCCCGCCATCCGCACGCCCTTGCGGACCCTGCTGGGCCACGCGGAGCTGCCGATGGAGCCTCCCGCCCGGTGCACCTTCTTCACGCCGTGCGAGGCCCTGAGGCCCTTGAACTTGTGCCTCTTGATGACCCCCTGGAAGCCCCTGCCCTTCGTTCGCCCGGTGACGTCGATCGTCTTGCTGTCCTTGAAGATGCCGACGTCGACGAGCTGCCCCGCCGCGAAAGCGCCCGGGTCGTCCACGGGGAACTCCTGCAGGTAGCGATACGGCGGCAGCCCCGCCTTGCGGAAATGCCCAAGCCTCGGCAGGGTGGCGCGGGTGGGCCGGATTTCCTCGAACGCGAGCTGTATCGCGTTGTATCCGTCGCGGTCCTCCGTCTTCACCTGCACGACCGGGCACGGGCCGGCTTCGATCACCGACACGGGGATAGCGGCCCCGCCCTCGTCGAAGACCTGGGTCATCCCGATTTTCCTGCCGATCAGCCCTATCATCGTTTCCTCCGAATCAGACTTTTATCTCGATGTCCACTCCGGCGGGCAGGTCGAGCTTCTGCAGCGCGTCCACCGCCTTCGGCGTGACGTTGGTGATCCATATCAGCCGCTTGTGCACCCGGATTTCGAACTGCTCGCGGGACTTCTTGTTCACGTGCGGCGAACGGAGCACCGTGAAGACGGTACGCCTCGTCGGGAGGGGTATCGGTCCGGAGACATCCGAGCCCGTCCTGCGCGCCGTCTTGACGATCTCCTCGGCGCACCGGTCGAGCATCGCATGCTCGAACGCTTTTAATTTGATCCGTATGTTCTGACCTTCCACCGGTCAAACCTCCGAAAACCGTTCGTTGTCGCTACTCCAGTATCTCCGTGACGACGCCGGCTCCGACGGTGCGTCCGCCCTCGCGGATCGCCAGCCGCAGGCCCTTCTCCATCGCGATCGGCGTGATCAGCTCCACGACCATCTCCACATCGTCCCCCG
>JAQVGR010000377.1 GCA_028696635.1 Candidatus Krumholzibacteriia bacterium
GGAAGAAGAAGGGTCCGCGCCTAGAACTGGACATAGATCCCCTCCCTCCCTCCGAGATGGCCGAACAGCAGCAACGCCATGCAGATCGCCAGGTAGACGGCCCAGCGCGCCGCCGGCGGCAGCCCGGAGATCGAGAGCCCGTGCTCCCGGCGCCGCATGAACCGCTCGTAGACGAGCAGACCGGCCGAGAGGGCAAGGACGGGGACGTACCGCGCGTGCTCGACGGCGTCGAAGGGAACGCGCAGTCCCCGCCCGAGGTAAGCGATCGCGGCCTCGAGGGACGGGGCCCTGAAGAACACCCAGGCGAAGGTCACCAGCGCGAAAACGATCGCGGCGTCGAGGATCGACATCCACGCGCCGCGTTCCTTCCCGTCCGTCTTCGGATCTCCCCGGCGGAAGATGCGTTCGATCGCCAGGAACGAGCCGTGGAGAAGGCCCCACACGACGAAGGTCCAGTTCGCTCCGTGCCAGAGCCCGACCACCAGGAACGTGATCAGCAGGTTGAGAACCCCACGGAACGCGCCCGTGCGGCTTCCGCCCAGCGGGATGTACAGGTAATCTCTCATCCAGCCGGCCAGGGTGATGTGCCAGCGCCGCCAGAACGACCGCACCGAGGTCGAGAAGTAGGGATAGTCGAAGTTCCCGGACAGGCGCAGGTTGAAGATCTTTGCCGTGCCGATGGCGATATCCGCGTAACCGGAGAAATCGCAATAGATCTGGAAGGAATACAGGACGGCCGAGATCGCGAGCGTGAGGCCGTCCACCTGGCCGACGTTCGCCCAGACATGATTGACCTGCGAGCCGATGCTGTCGGCGACGAGCATCTTCTTGGTGAGCCCCCACAGTATCTGGCGCAGCCCGTCCCGGGCGCGGTCGTCGTCGAAGGTGCGTCGCTCGAGGAGCTGCGGAAGCAGGTCGCGCGGACGCGTTATCGGACCGGCGAGAAGCTGCGGGAAGAAGCTCAGAGCCGTCGCGTATTCCACCGCGCCCGTCGTCGGGATCGTATCGCGCCGGTACACGTCGATGACGTAGGAAAGGTTCTGGAACACGTAGTAGCTGAGGCCGACGGGAAGCACCAGATTGAGAGTCGCCCAATCGGCGTGCAGCCCGAATCCCCGCATGAGCGAGGCGAACGATCCGGCAAAGAACCCGAAGTACTTGAACGCCCCGAGCGCTCCGAGATTCGTCAGCAGGGCCAGGACGAGTATCCAGCGCCGGTTCACGCGCGACCGCGTTAACAGTATTCCGGCCATGAAACCCGTCGCCGTCACGCCGAGCAGCAGCAGGCACCAGCGCCAGTCCCAGAATGCGTAGAACAGGTAGCTGAGCCCCAGCAAGGCGAGATTCTGGACCGATCTGCCTCGGGAGAGGCGCGTGGCCAGGTAGTAGACGCAGAAGGCTATCCCTGCGAAGAGCGCGTATTTATACGACGTGAACAGCATCTGAGCAAGATCCCGGCAAATCCGATCGTCGATATCCTGCGCCCTGCAACTCTAACCTTGATATGAGGTTGCCTGATACGACATCCGGGCTTTCAATCCCCGATTCCGTATCATATAATACCCGCATGGTACAAGTCTTGCGATAACTGTATCATAAAACGATATATGTACGATAATCACAATTGAGGTGGCGATGAAGCGACTGCACCTGTGGATGGATGAGCCGGTGCGCTCCGGCGATACCGTGACCGTTGGCGTCACCATCGAAGACGAGCCGGGAGGAGCGAGGCGGAAGCTCTGGTACCGGCTGCAGGCCCGTTTTGCTGACAACCTTACCGAATCGTACAATCCCTTCGTGGTGGGGACGATATCTACAGCGATGAGGGAGTCCAAGGATCTCGTCGTCCACGGCGAGGTGTCGAGGAAACTGCTCGAGAACCTCGAGGAGTTCCAGGCTGCATGGTCCCTCTGGCTTCCTAGGAGATATACGAGGATCGAGATCATCGCGGATACTGAATCCGACGACTATACGGGTAAGAAGCCGGATAGTGCCATAGCGACATTTTCTGGGGGGGTGGACAGCTCGTTCACGGTCTACAGGCATCGTAAGGGAATGTGCGGCAGAGCGAACAAGAAGATAACAACCGGCATCATCATTCATGGATTCAATATTATGCTCAACAGGGAAGATATTTTCATTCGAGCCGCCGACAAGGCGGAGATCATGGCAAACAGTCTGGATATGGATCTCATACGTATGGCGACGAACTACAGAGATCTCGGCGACAATTTCAGGTTCACGGTCTCCTCGGAGATAGCGTCATGCATGTTGCTCTTCGAGAACTCATTCTCCACCGGTCTTATTGCCAGCTCGGAGACGTATGACAATCTCACTCTCCCCCTGGGCTCCAATCCAATCACGGATCGACTCCTATCCAGTGACAGGCTGGAATTGATCCATGACGGAGCAGCATACTCGAGAAGCGAAAAGGTAGAGGTCATTCTGAATTGGCCAGAGGCCATGAAATATCTTCGTGTTTGCTGGCAAGAGGAGAACCTCGAGTTGAACTGCTGCCGGTGCGAGAAATGCATCCGCACGATATTGAACTTTCGTGCTCTTGGAGAAGGTTTGCCGGAGTGCTTTCAGCACGATGTTACTGACAAGATGATAGCGGACTTGAAGGGATTGAATGAGACATCCATTGGGTTTTTTGAGCAAATCATCGAGCAAGCGAATCGGCGCTCGGTAACCGGATCCTG
>JAQVGR010000378.1 GCA_028696635.1 Candidatus Krumholzibacteriia bacterium
TTGTCATGATGGAATCCGATTTCCCGCCCGAAGTCGTCGATGTCTTCAAGGGCATGGAGAACAACTCCAACCCGTGGGGGATCGGCGCGCACACGAGAGCGGACTGGGCGCGGGGGCTCGACGCGCCCCTTATGGCCGAGAAGGGAGGGGCGGAGTACCTCTTCTACGTGGGCTGTGCGGGATCCTTCGACGATCTCAACAAGAAGACCGCGGTCGCGCTGACGAAGCTCTTCAAGAAGGCCGGGCTCGATTTCGCAATGCTTGGAACCGAGGAGGGTTGCTGCGGGGACTCCGCGAAGAAGATCGGCAACGAGTACCTCTACCAGGCGCTCGCCACGGCGAACATCGAGGTCTTCAAGAGATACGGGGTGAAGAAGATCATCGCGATGTGCCCGCACGGCTACAACACGCTGAAGCACGATTACCGGGAGCTCGGAGGCGAATTCGAGGTCTTCCACTATACGGAGATTCTCGATGCGCTCATCAGGGAGGGGAAGCTCGAGATACAGCGGCCCGCCCCCGATGCGGGGACAGTCACCTTCCACGACCCGTGCTACCTCGGCAGGTACAACAAAGTGTACGACGCGCCGAGAAACATCCTCAATGCGATCGGCGGGAAATCTGTCGTCGAGATGGCCGATCACCGCGCGAGGAGCTTCTGCTGCGGCGCCGGCGGCGGAAGGATGTGGATGGAGGAGACCCTGGGGACCAAGATCAATCATGCGAGGACCCGGGGGGCCCTGGATTCCGGCGCCGGAACGGTGTGTACCGCGTGCCCGTTCTGCTACACCATGCTTTCCGACGGCATCAAGGAGCTCGATCTCGGCGACAGGCTCAGGGCGGTCGATGTCGCACAGCTCGTGGCGTACGCGGCGGGCCTCGAAGACGCCGGTCAGACGGAACCGGGCGACGGGGGATCGCCCCCGATAGAGAGCGCGACGTAACGCCGGCGGTCCCGCGATCAGTGCATAATCGATCCAGGCCGGCGATCGCGCCGATTCAACGGAGCACGACCGCCTTGCCGGTCAGCCGTCGGTCCCCCCCGAAATCCCTTGCATATCAGGCACCTGCACCCTATCTTGCCCAGACCGTCTGACGACTCGGCCCGCGGAGCGCGGAGCCGGGTCTTCTTGTATGAGGTGAGAATCGGCATGACATCGGTCGACCGCATACGCAACGTGGCGATCATCGCCCATATCGATCACGGGAAGACGACCCTGATCGACTCTGTGTTCCGCGCCGCCAGGACCTTCCGCGACAACCAGCATGTCGCCGAGCGCCTCATGGACAGCAATGACCTCGAGCGCGAGCGAGGCATCACAATACGGGCCAAGCACTGCACGGTCGACTGGAACGGGTATTACATCAACATCATAGACACCCCCGGCCACGCCGATTTCTCCGGCGAGGTCGAGCGGGTGCTCTCGATGGTCGACTCGGTCCTGCTTCTGGTCGACGCCAACGAGGGGCCGATGCCCCAGACCCGCTACGTGCTGATGCGCTCCCTCCGCCTCGGTCTTCGCCCGATCGTGATCATCAACAAGGTCGACCGACCCGGCGCCCGCCCCGGTCACGCCCTGAACGAGACGTTCGATCTCTTCGTCGACCTCGGGGCCAGCGACGAGCAGGCGCACTTCCCCGTCCTGTACGGCTCGGGGCTCGACGGGTGGCTCGTGCGCGACCTCGCCGCCGACGCGCATGAAGGCATGGACGCCCTCTTCGAGACGATCATCGAGCACGTGCCTCCCCCCCGTGTCGACCAGGACGGCCCGTTCCTCATGCAGGTCAGCACCCTCGCCTGGAGCGACTACGTCGGGCAGATCGGCTGCGGGCGGGTGCTGCGCGGCACGCTCGCCAGGGGCGGGGAGTTCACCAGGACCGTGACGCGCTGGAAGGATCCCGCCGACCAGGGCGCCGGCTGGGACCTGATCGGCTCGTCGAGGGAGCGGGGCGCGCACCTGTGGGTGACGCGCGGGCTCGAGCGTGTCGAGGTCGACTCGATCAGCGCAGGCGATATCGTCTGGCTCTCGGGGCCGGACGAGATAGGGATCGGGGACACCTTCTCCAGCGTCGACGAGGAGGCGCAGGCCCTGCGGCCCCTGGAGATCGAGGAGCCGACCGTGTCGATGTTCTTCCTCGTCAACACGGGCCCGTTCTCGGGGAACGAGGGCACGGCGATCATGCTGCGCCAGCTCAAGGACCGCCTGCAGCGCGAGGTGCGCACCAACGTGGCGCTGCGGATGGAGGACCTCGGGCGCACAGACGGCGTGAAGGTGTCGGGGCGCGGCGAGCTACACCTGGCGATCCTGATAGAGGAGATGCGCCGGGAGGGGCTCGAGTTCTGCGTCTCGCGGCCCGAGGTCATCACGCACCGCGGTGCGGACGGGGAGCTCCTCGAGCCGATAGAGCAGCTTATCATCGACGTGCCGCTCGATTATCAGGGGATCATCATCGGCAAGCTGGCGCGGCGCAAGGGCGATCTGAAGTCTATCGAGCACTCGGGGGCCTCGACCGTCAGGATCGAGGTCGAGATACCGACCCGGGGGCTCATCGGGTACCGCTCCGCGTTCCTCACCGACACGCGCGGCCTGGGGATCATGACCTCCCGCTTCACCGGGTACGACTCCTGGCGCGGCGAGATCGCCGCGCGCAGCCGCGGCTCGCTGGTGAGCATCGCCACCGGCACCGCGAC
>JAQVGR010000379.1 GCA_028696635.1 Candidatus Krumholzibacteriia bacterium
CGGCGGTCTGATAGGGCTGAGCGCGTGCCTGCAGGGGAGCATCCCGAAGCTACTGCTCGAGGGGCGCACCGAGGAGGCCGAAGAGCTGGCCAGGCGGTTCGCCTCGGTATTCGCCCCGGGCGATTTCTACATAGAGCTCCAGAACCACGGGATCCCGGAGGAACTGGACGTGCTGCCGAAGCTCGCCGATCTCGCCCGGCGCCTCGGCCTGAAGACGGTCGCCACCAACGACTGCCACTACTGCGGCGCGGACGACCACGAGGCCCACGACGTCCTCCTCTGCCTGCAGACGGGGAAGTGCCTCGACGATCCGGCGCGGGGCCTGCGATCGCACCCGCAGACGTGGTTCAAGCCTCCCGGGCTGATGGCCGAGCTCTTCGCCGACTACCCCGAAGCGCTGGCCTCGACCGTCGAGATCGCCGGCAAGTGCGACTTCGAGCTTCCCGAGACGGGGACGCACCTGCCGGTCTTTCCGATACCGGAGCAGTTCGCCAGCCCCGGCGCGTACCTCGAGCATCTCGTCATGGAGAACCTCCCGAAGCGGGTCGGCGCGGTCGACGATGCGGTCGTCTCGCGCGTGCGCTACGAGCTCGGCGTGATATGCGCGATGGACTTCGCCGGGTACTTCCTGATCGTCTGGGATATCGTGCACGCCGCCCGGGCGATGGGCATACCCGTCGGGCCGGGACGGGGGAGCGCCGCTGGGAGCCTCGTCTGCTACGCCCTCGGCATCACCAACATCAATCCGCTCGAGCACGGCCTGCTCTTCGAGCGGTTTCTCAACCCCGAGCGGATCTCGCTCCCCGACATCGACATCGACTTCTGCGACGAGCGGCGCCAGGACGTGATCCAGCACGTGGTGGACAAGTACGGCGCCGACAACGTCTGCCAGATCATCACCTTCGGCCGCATGGCGGCGCGCGCCGCGGTGCGCGACGTCGGCAGGGTGCTGAAGTTTCCGTACGGCGAGGTCGATCGTCTCGCCAAGCTGATCCCCGCCGTGCCGGGCACGACACTCTCGAAGGCTATCGAATCGGTGCCCGAGCTGCGGGAGCTGTGGCGGGACGATCCGCGCGTGCGCCGGCTGCTCGAGCTCTCGCTGAAGCTCGAGGGGCTCGCCCGCCACGCGTCGACGCACGCGGCCGGGGTGGTCATCACGCCAACGCGCCTCGTCGAGCACGTGCCGCTCTTCCGCTCGGGGCGCGAAGAGGTGACGACGCAGTACGAGATGAAGGTGCTCGAGAGCATCGGCCTGCTCAAGATCGACATCCTCGGGCTCAAGACGCTCTCGCATATCCAGAACGCCCTGCGTCTGATCGAGCGCCACCACGGCGAGCGGATCGACATCGACCGGATCCCCCTCGACGACCCGGCGGCGCTCGATCTCCTCTGCCAGGGGCGCACCGTCGCCCTCTTCCAGCTCGAATCGCAGGGGATGCGGGACCTGCTCAGGCGGCTCGAGCCCTCGACCTTCGGAGACATCACGGCCGTCAACGCGCTGTACCGCCCCGGCCCCCTCGGCAGCGGGATGGTCGTCGACTATATCGACCGCAAGCACGGTCGGACGAAGATCTCCTACATCCATCCGATGCTCGAGCCGATTTTGCGCGAGACGTACGGGGTGATCCTCTACCAGGAGCAGGTGATGCGGATCGCGAGCGACCTGGCCGGATTCACGCTCGGCCAGGCGGACATCCTCAGGCGCGCGATGGGGAAGAAGAAGGAAGAGGAGATGGCCGGCCAGCGCGAGATCTTCGTCCGGGGCGCCGTCGAGCGCTCCATCCCGGAGAGGAAGGCCGAGCGCATCTTCGAGCTGATGGCTCATTTCGCCGGGTACGGATTCAACAAGTCGCACTCCGCCGCGTACGCGATGGTCTCGATGCAGACCGCATACCTCAAGGCGCGCTACCCTGCCGCGTTCATGGCGGCGGCGATGACGAGCGACATGGGGGACACGAACCGCCTGATAGTGCTCCTCGAGGAATGCCGAGGCCTCGGCATCGCCGTCAGGCCTCCCGACATCAACGCGGGCGACGTCGGGTTCGACCTGGCCGCCGGAGAGATCACCTACGGCCTCGCCGCGGTGAAGAACGTCGGCGAGAAGGCCCTTCGCGCCGTGGTCGACGAGCGGCGCCTCAACGGCCCCTTCCGCGATCTGTACGATTTCTGCGAGCGGGTCGATCTGCGCCAGATCAACCGGCGGGTCATCGAGAGCCTCATCCAGGCGGGGGCGATGGATACGCTGCCGGGGACCAGGTCGCAGAAGATGGCGACGCTCGATCGGATCCTCGCGCAGGCGCAGAAACACCAGAGCGCGCACAACAGCAGCCAGGCGACCCTCGAGATACTCGATCGCAGGCCGGGAGGGGAGACATTCCCGCTCGAAGACGTGCCGCCGTGGGACGAGAGCGAACGGCTCCGCCGCGAGAAGGAGTCGCTCGGGTTCAGCTTCTCCGGGCACCCGGTCGACCACCTGCATCAGATCCTCGGCGGCCTCGTCTCGGCGACGAGCGTCGGGCTGCAGGAGACCGGCGACCGGTCCGCGGTCGTCCTCGTCGGACTGGTCACCGAGCTGCGGGCGATCACCGACCGGAAGGGGAACCCGATGGCGTTCGTCACGCTCGAGGACGCCGGCGGATCGTACGAGGTCGTCGTCTTCTCGAGCTGCTTCCAGAACGCCCGGGAGCGGCT
>JAQVGR010000020.1 GCA_028696635.1 Candidatus Krumholzibacteriia bacterium
CCCCTCGCCGAGCCCGAACGATGCCCGGAGCGGGGAATCGGCGGGCAGTCGAAAAATACCTTCGATCGCCAACCCGTCCGATCCCGATCGGATGTACGAGCGCTTCGCCCGTCCGCCGGAAAGGAGCTCGACGGCGGTCAGTATGATCGATTTGCCGGCGCCAGTCGATCCGGTCAGTACATTGAGCCCCGGTCCGAAAGTGATGACCGCGTCCTCGACGACGGCGAAATCACTGATGCGAAGTTCCTCGAGCATACGCCTCACCTCACCGCCTTCTCAACACCCCTCCCCACTGAAGCTTCCTGCGCACGAGATCGTAGAAGTTGTATTCTCCCGCGACGAGGAGCCTGGTCACGAGGCGGCTCCTGCGCACTATCACACGTCTGCCCGGCAGCAGACCGCAGGCCTGCTGTCCGTCGATCGTGATTAGCGTCTCCTCCCCTCCTTCGATAAGCTCTATCGTCAGGGTTTCGGCGCCGCCGACGACCACGGGGCGCACGGACAGTGAATGCGGTGAAAGGGGGGTCAGTACAAAGGCCTCCATCGTGACGGGATTGATGATCGGTCCCCCCGCCGCGAGCGAATAGGCAGTCGAGCCGGTCGGAGTCGAAACGATGACCCCGTCCGCACAGTATTCTCCAAGCATGACCCCGTCGACGTATGTCGACAGGTGGAGCACCCGGCTGACGCCGGCGCCGTGGACGACGACGTCGTTGAGGGCGGTATGTGAAAGCTCTGCCCCGTTATCGTCGACGGTCATCTCGAGCCTCATGCGATCCTGAATGGCGCACCTCCCGGAGAATAGAGCGCGCATCGCTTCCCCGGGGTCGTCCTCGGTGAGGAACCCGAGGCTTCGCACCTTGATGCCGAGCACCGGAATCTGGACGCGCTCCACAAGCCTGGCGGCGCGCAGAAACGTCCCGTCTCCGCCGAGGGCGATAACCGCGTCGCATCCGCCGAGATCCTCGGCAGCCTCTATCCTGCCTCCCGGCATGAGCGCCGCCGTATCCGCCGGTCCGATCATGGAAACGCCTGCAGGCACGAACCCCGCCACATCGGCGAGGATCTTTCTCATCTCTTCCTTGTGCACGTTCGCCACGATCCCGAGTCTCCGTATCTTCATCGGTCTCCTCCGCAGCTCCCGTTGAGGCGCGCGTCCATTCGACCGCGTATCGTCGCGGCAATCCGCGAAGCGGTCAACCCGATCTCGTCAAGCAAAGAGCCCCGCTCGCCATGCGATACGAATAGATCAGGAATCCCGATCCTGTGAACCGGCAACGCCGCCCGCTCCCTCGAGAGACTGAGCGACACCGCATCGCCGAGCCCGCCTATCGTGCTGTTCTCTTCCACCGTGAAGACCGATCCGGTTTTCTTCGCGAGAGATACGACCGTCTCTTCGTCCAGCGGCTTGAGAAACCTCGCGTCGAAAACCGCCGTATCTATCCCGGCGCACGCGAGTATGTTTGCCGCCTCGAGGCTCGGGAGCACCATCGTTCCTATCGCGATGATTGCCGTGTCTTCGCCGGATCTGAGCATCCTCCCTTTTCCCAGCGGGATTGGATCTTCACACGCGCCCGTGTCGATTCCGGTGACAGCCCCTCGGGGAAACCGCATCGAAACCGGCCCGGCGTCGTATGAAGCGCACGCAAGCACCATCCGGCGAAGCTCGCATTCGTCGGCTGGTGCCATCACGACCATGCCTGGAATCATGCCGAGATAGCTCAGGTCGAAGGTCCCGTGGTGGGTCGGTCCGTCCTCTCCGACGATCCCCGCTCTGTCTATGATGAATCGCACGGGGAGCCCCTGGAGCGCAACGTCATGTATCACCTGATCGAAACCGCGCTGCAGAAATGTCGAATATATCGCGACGAACGGACGCATGCCCTCGCGCGCGAGGCCCGCCGCGAAGGTCACCGCATGCTGCTCGCTGATGCCGACATCGAAGAACCGATCGGGGAATTCGGCGGCGAACGGCGCGAGTCCTGTCCCCTCCGTCATAGCCGCGGTGATCGCGACGATGCGCGGATCCCTGCGGGCGAGTTCGACGAGGGCTGTGCCGAACACACTGCTGTGGGACGCCGCGCCTGCCTTCCTCCGGGATCCGCCGGTCGTCTTGTAGAAGCTTCCGACCCCATGATACCGCTCGGCGTCCCTCTCCGCAAATGGATATCCCTTGCCCTTCTTCGTGACCACATGAACGAGCACGGGACCGGGGACCTGATGAAGCTGCGCGAAGGTCTCGATGAGCTGCCCGATGTCGTGGCCGTCGAGCGGGCCGAAGTAGCGGAATCCGAGCTCCTCGAACAGGAGCGTGGGGACGACGAGGTTCTTGATGCTCTCCTTGATCCTGCCGGCGAGCGTCTGCGCCTTGCCGCCGAGGGTCGGGATCTTCCCGAGCAGCTCCCATACATCGGCCTCGAGCTGCAGATAGGGCTTCCTCGTCGTGATCCGTGTGAGATACTTCGCCAGGGCGCCGACATTCCTGGAGATGGACATCTCGTTGTCGTTCAGAACGACGATGAAGCGATTCTTCTTGAGGTGTCCGGCGTGGTTGATCCCCTCGAGGGCCATTCCCCCCGAGATCGAGCCGTCGCCGACGACTCCGATGACGAAGTGATCCCCTCCACGGATGTCCCGCGCCGCCGCGAGGCCCAGCGCCGCCGAGATCGCGGTGCAGGCGTGCCCAGCCCCGAATATGTCGTGCTCGCTCTCTGCGATCCGCGGAAATCCGCTTATGCCGCCCCGGGTGCGCAGATCCTTGAACAGCTCGCGTCTTCCCGTTACGATCTTGTGCGTGTAGCTCTGATGTCCGACGTCCCAGACGATGCGGTCCCGCGGAGAGTCGAAGACGTAATGGAGCGCGAGCGTGAGCTCCACGCTCCCCAGGCTCGAAGCGAGATGCCCCCCCCGCTCGGAAAGTACTTCTATTATATATTGGCGTATCTCGCCGGCGAGCGTCTCGAGATCGGGGAGCGCGAGCTTCCTGAGGTCGGCGGGAGCATCTATCCTCGAAAGCAGATCCGGGGGCATGGCGTTCCTGTCTCTTCCTATCTCATCAGGATGTACGTGCAGAGGACGCCGAGCATCACTCCGCACATCACGTCGAGGGGTCTGTACTGCAGCACTCTCGTGATCCCCGTCGTCCCGAGATCCCCGAAGGGGTCGATGCTCAGGAGGATACGGTTCAGGACGCTGACCTGTTTCTCCTTCGCGCCCTTCAGACGCAGGGTGTCGTGAATGATGATCACGCTGTAGGTAGCCACGACTGAGTACAGCAGCGACGCGAACCCGTACTTGATGCCGACCGCGGTCGAGAACGATCCGAAAACCGCGCCGTGCAGGTTCGGCATCCCGTCCGGCTGCAGCAGCCTACCCGGCAGAAAGCGCCTCTGGATCAACGTGTAGATCAGCATCTTCACGATCTGCGAGCAGACTCCGGCGCCGATGGGCACGAGATATATGTCCTTGAAAAGAATGACCCTGAACATCTCAGGACACCCGGTCTATAACGAGCCTGTACAGGTACTCGAGATATCCTGCGTCGCCCAATGCCTTCACCCGGCCGATCGCCGTCGAAACCAGTTCCCGGGCTGTCTCTCGGGAAGCGGCCTTGCCGCAGCAGGAAGGCCAGGTCATTTTCCCCTTTTTTACGTCCTTCCGCAACCCTTTTCCGACCGCTTCCTCGCTGCCGGTCAGGTCGAGCAGGTCGTCGACGATCTGGAATGCGAGCCCGATCTCGCCGCCCGAGCGCATGAGCTCATCGAGAGCCTCCCTCGAGCACCCCGCCAGGGTCGCTCCGATACCGAGCGACGCGGCTATCAGCGCTCCCGTTTTCCTTTCGTGAATAAACAGAACCTTCACACGGTCGGCTCCGGAATGTTCCGCCTCGAGATCGGCAACCTGCCCTCCTACCAGCTGCCGCGAGCCGGCCGTCCGGGCGAGCAGCCGCAGGGCCACGAGAACGTTTCCCGGAGGGGCGTCGCTGCAGCGGGCGAGGATTTCGAATGCGTATGCCTGAAGGGCGTCTCCGGCGAGGATCGCTCCCGCTTCCCCGAAGGCGATATGGCACGAAGGCCGTCCGCGCCTCGTCTGGTCGTCGTCGAGCGCGGGCAGATCGTCATGCACCAGCGAATACGCATGGAGAAATTCCACTGCGCAGGCCGCGAGGAGCGCGTCGCCCGGGTGGGGATTGCCGAAGAGGCGATGCGCCTCGAGACAGAATACCCCCCTCATCCGCTTGCCTCCCCCGAGAGCGGCGTATCGCATAGCCCGATGGAGCGAGGCGGGCGCCTCTCGCTCCCTTGGGAGCAATTCGTCCATTCGCGCCTCTATCCTCGCACGGTCCTCGGCGAAACGACCGGTAAAATCAAATTCCGGCACGTCATTCATCGTCATCACATTCCCCGTCTTTAAGCTCCGCCAGCTTGCGTATCCGCTCGTCCGCTTCATCAAGCATGCGGCGACATCGGCGTCCCAGCTTCATCCCCTCCTCGTAGAGGCGCATGCTCTCCTCGAGCGGCACCTGTTCCTCTTCGAGCTTTCTGACGATCTCTTCGAGCCGTTTCATCGACGTCTCGAAGTTCGTTTTCGTCGCCATGCATCCTCCTTCCGGACCGTATCCACCCGGCATCCAGCCGTTCCGTCGTGAAACCGGACCGAGAGCCCGTCTCCGGACTCGATCTCCGCGGCGCTTCCGATTATCTTTGTTCCGTCACCCGAGGTGCAGAGCGCGTATCCCCGCTCGAGCACCTCGAGAGGGCCGAGCCCCTTGAGCGTACGCGACATCCCGTCGAGTCGCGAGCGCTCGGCGGGTATCCGGGCGCCGATCCGGGCCCTGAGGAGCTGCAGCGCCCCCTGCACCGTACGCCGCCTCGTCTCGACCGCACCCGTCAACCCCGCCCCCGAGATCGAGGCGGACGCCGCCGTCCAGCGCCCATGCTCCCGGTGCCACCGCTCCCGGAGCGCCGTCCCGGCCCGCCTCGGGAACAGATCGATCTCCCCGCCGATCCGGCCTCGTGTTCCCCGCCACCAGTCGGCCAGCCGGTCTGCGACCCCGATGCATCGCATGCGCTCATAATCTATCCGCCGCTCCAGGCGGCGGAATCCGGCGCTCCTCAGCAGGATCTCGACCGCGGAGAGCCTCCGCGCCGATGACGCCGTCGCTCCCGCACGAATCCGGCGCGATGAGTCGTCGAGGGCCGCGCGCACCTCCGCGGCATCAGGGGCTGCAAGCTCTGCCGCGGCTGTCGGGGTCGCCGCCCGAAGGTCGGCCACATAATCGCAAACGGTCGTATCGACCTCGTGCCCTATCCCCGTCACGACGGGACACGGTGATGCGGCGACCGCCCGCGCGACGGCCTCGATGTTGAACGCGTCGAGGTCTTCCGCACTTCCCCCGCCGCGCGCGAGGATGACGCAATCGATCCCGGGCTGATCCCTGAGTCTGTCGAATGCATCGAGGATCGAGGCTGGAGCCTCGGCGCCCTGCACGGTGGCGGGGAGATGGACGAGGCGGGCGATCGGCCATCGCCGCGCCAGCGTTCTCATGATGTCCCGCCGCGCTGCGCCTGTCGGCGACGTGATCACGGCGATGGTTTCGGGGTACTTCGGGAGAGGCCGTTTCCTCGCTGTATCGGTGAGCCCATCCTCCCTGAGCTTCTGCAGAATGCGCCGCACCTTCAGATCGAGCTCGCCCCGTCCTGCGATCTGCAGATCGACCGCGACGAGCTGTGTCGCTCCCCCTCCGCCGTAGTGAGAGATGCGCCCCGCGGCGAGGATCGTCATGCCGTTCTGCGGAGCGAAGCGGATGCTCCTCGCGTACCTGCTGAATACGACGACCCTGAGCCTGCTCGAAGCGTCGCGGAGGGAGAAATAGAGATGGCCCGAGGTGTGCGCCTTGAAGTCGATTATCTCGCCCATCACCGTCACGCCCGGGAATTCCGACTCGAGGCTCTGCCGGATCGCCTCGGTCATCTCGGTGACGGTATAGATATCGTCGAATCCGATCTGTTCGTGTCCGTCCGGTCTACGCTCCGTCATGGCCCGCTCCCAGAGCCCATCGCGCAGCCTGGTACGTGTTTTTCATCAGCATGGCGACGGTCATGGGCCCGACACCCCCCGGCACCGGCGTGATGAGCGACGCCCGGAGCCGCACCGAATCGAAATCGACGTCCCCGCAGAGCCGATGCCCCCGCTTCGCTGAGGCGTCGTCTATCCGGTTGACGCCGACGTCTATCACGACGGCTCCCTCCTTGACCATCTCCCCGGTGATCATCCGAGGCGAGCCGACCGCCGCGACGAGGATATCGGCCGTGCGAACGATGGAGGCCAGGCCGCCGGTGCGCGAGTGGCAGATCGTCACCGTGGCGTCTCCGCCGGGCCCCTTGGCGGCGAGCAGCAGTGCCATCGGCTTTCCCACCAGCACGCTCCTGCCGACTACGACGGCATGGCGTCCTCTGGTGGAAACCTCGTACGCGTCGAGGAGCACGGCGATCCCGGCCGGTGTGCAGGGAACGAAGCGCGGCGAGCCCGCCGCGAGCCTCCCCAGGTTGAACGGATGCAGGCCGTCGACATCCTTGGCCGGAGAGATGCGCTCGATGACCGTCTGCTGATCGATCCCCGCGGGAAGCGGCATCTGCACGAGTATCCCGTCGGTCCCCTCATCCGCATTGAGGGAATCCAGCAGGCCGAGCAGGTCGCCCTGGCCGGTCGATTCTGGCAGCTCGACCAGGGACGAGTGGATTCCGCACCTGGCCGCGACCTTGACCTTCGTCCCGACATACACCCGGGATGCAGGATCCTCGCCGACGATGACCACGGCGAGCTTCGGCGGCCGGAACAGCCGGCCGAACTCCGCGATACTGCCGGCAAGGTCCTCGAGGATTGCGTCAGCGATCGGCTTGCCGAGTATCAGACCGTCACCGCTCCTGACCATGAGGCTCTCCTTCCCCCACGCGCTCATCGACGCGCTCGACCCGCAAGGCCTCACCCGAAGCGTCGTCTATCTCGACGAAAAGCCCTTCGATGCAGGCGGTATCGCCGCCGACCTGAAACCGCACGGGGATCCCCGTGAGGAAACGTTCGATGACCTGCTCCGGCCTGACTCCGATCACCGAATCGAACGGTCCCGCCATGCCGACATCTGTCTGGTAGGCCGTGCCGCCCGGGAGTATCCGCTCATCGGCGGTCGGTACGTGCGTATGGCTCCCGGCCACAGCGCTCACCCGTCCCGCCAGATGGTATGCCAGCGCGAGCTTCTCGCTCGTCGCCTCAGCGTGGAAATCGACGATCCGCACCTTCACCTCAGGCGGTATCTCCGCGATGATCCGGTCGGCGGTCCGGAACGGACAGTCGATATCGGTCATGAATGTCCTGCCCTGGAGATTGATCACGCAGTAGGGAACACCCCCTGCCGCTCCGATCATCCATCCCCGACCCGGAACTCCGGGCGGGTAGTTCGCAGGCCTGAGCAGATCTGAGCGTTCGTCGAGGAGCGACACCCCCTCTCGCTTGTCGAATATGTGATTGCCGCTCGTCATCACGTCGACCCCGCTGCTCGAGATCTCCCCGACCACCTGGCGCGTGACACCGAACATTCCCGCCGCGTTCTCCACGTTCGCCGTGCAGAGATCGATCCCGAGCCTGCCTCGAAGGCGAGACAGGCCTTCAACGAGCGCCTTCCTCCCCGTCTTGGAGAGGACGTCACCGATGATGAGGACTCGCATTCGATCGTCAGCGGGCGTATTCCACGGCCCGCGTCTCCCGGATGACCACGACCTTGATCTGGCCGGG
This sequence comes from Candidatus Krumholzibacteriia bacterium, assembly GCA_028696635.1. Taxonomy (GTDB): domain Bacteria; phylum Krumholzibacteriota; class Krumholzibacteriia; order Krumholzibacteriales; family Krumholzibacteriaceae; genus JAQVGR01. Next base: position 7,792 of record JAQVGR010000020.1, read on the forward strand.
GTACTCCATGTCTTCCTCTATCTTACGCGAGATCTCCCCGGCGAGCTGGGCGGCCTGCGCGTCATCCACCTTCTTATGGCTCACGAGGATCCTGATCTCCCTGCCGGCCTGGATCGCATAGGATTTCTCCACCCCATCGAACGCGTCCGCGATCTTCTCGAGCTTCTCGAGACGTCTGATATAGTTCTCGAGCGTCTCCCGGCGAGCGCCGGGGCGCGCCCCCGATATGGCGTCGGCCGCGGAGATGATGTGCGCGACGAGCGAGGTGGCCTCGACATCCTCGTGATGGGCCGCTATCGCGTTGATCACGATCTCATGCTCGCCGTATCTTCTTGCGAATTCGGCCCCGATCTCGGCGTGCGGCCCCTCCATCTCGTGGTCTGCCGCCTTGCCGATATCGTGCAGCAGCCCGGCCCGCTTTGCGATGATCGGGTCGATACCGAGCTCGCTCGCCAGCAGGCTCGCCACGAATGCGACTTCTTTCGAGTGCTGCAGCACGTTCTGGCCGTAGGAGGAACGGTACTTGAGCCGTCCGAGCAGCTTGCTCAGCTCGGGATGAAGACCGTGAATGTTGAGCTCGATGATCGTCTGCTCGCCGACCTCCCGGATCTCCTCGTCGAGCTGCTTGCGGGTCTTCTCGACGAGCTCCTCGATCCTCCCGGGATGGATGCGTCCATCCTTGACGAGCTTGTCGAGCGAGAGCCTCGCCACTTCCCTTCTGATCGGGTCGAAGCCGGAGAGGATCACCGCTTCGGGGGTGTCGTCGATGATCACGTCGATCCCCGTAGCGTTCTCGAAAGCCCGTATATTGCGTCCTTCTCGGCCGATAATGCGTCCTTTCATCTCGTCGTTCGGCAGATCCACCACCGAAACGGTCGATTCGACCACATGATCGGCGGCGCACCGTTCGATCGCCAGGGTGATGATCTTGCGGCTGATCTTCGCAGCATTGCGCTCGGCCTCGTCCTTGATCTCCTTGATCATTCTGGCGGCGGACATGCGGGCCTCGTTCTCGAGGTTCGAAATGAGCAGTTTCTTGGCCTCCTCGGTGCTCATGCCGGCGATCTTCTCGAGCTTCTCGTTCTGCTTGTTGAGTAGCTCGTTGAGCTGGTCGTTCTTTTCAGCGATCGCCTGGAGCTTCTTCTCGAGAGCCTTTTTCTTGTCCCCCAGCTCCTGTTCGTGTTTTTCGAGGAAATCGACCTTCCGGTTGATGTTGTGCTCTTTCTCCTCGATCCGTCGCTCGAGCTTCTTCAGCTCGGCCCGCGTCTCGGCCGTGTCCTTCTCGAACTGGACCTTGGCCTTGTACCATTCATCCTTCGCCTCGAGTATCGATGCCTTCTTCCGTGTCTCGGCCTCGCGTTGCGCCTCGGCTATGATATTCTCGGCGAGCTTCTGCGTATGCTTCAGCTGACTCTGGGTGATCTTCCTGCTGATCAGCCATCCGAGAGTGAATCCGAGCGCGAGCGCCAGTACCCCGACGGAGATGTAAGCGAATATCGCGTCCATGTCAGTCCGCCCGGACGGGGCGGTTCACCTCCAGTTGCTGCTGCCACGTCGACACACGAACAGACGAACGTCCATATCGGTCAGTCATATCGCATCTGTGTGAAGACCGGGTCCGGGGCAGGGGTGATCAAAAAAATTCCCCACTCGGTGCCGTGTGCGAAGGATCTTTTAAGCCCTTCCAGTAAGGGTGGAGACCCACACGAACCGTTCAGCTCTCCCGGTCGCACCGGGCTTGGCATCTCGGGCCGGATTTCGGGTCTCCGGGCTCAAAGTGTTGGCAAAAAATAACCTTCGCCTGCACGAGCACAGCAGGGAATTTGTACGCGTATTTCCGATTCCGTCTTTCAAATCCCCGCTCCGTGGGTCAGAAGCCCTTCCCGGGGGCGGAGGATCATGGTCCTACACTGATCTCTTCCTCCAGTACCTCGCCCAGCTTCGCGGCCGCCCGCCCGAGCTCCTCCGTGGTGCGCTCCTTCGCGGCGCGCTCCTGGTAAAGCTCGTCGGTGATATTGAGAGCAGCGAGTATCGCGATCCGCGATTGGGACATGATACCGCTCGAATGGGCGATCTCCCTCATCTTGCTGTCGACGTACCCTGCGATCCTGTGTATGTAAGTAGGGTCGCCCGCTCCTTTTATCTTATATTCCTGACCGAATATTTCCACCTTTTCGGTGCTTGTTGTTTCGGTCATTCGGCTACCTCTCGATCAATGCCGGACCGTCCTCCCGTTCCCCTTCCCGGTCGGCCCGCCCGCAGGATCGGCTACATCTCCAGCTCTTCCAGCCTGGCGAGCATCTCCTCGATCTTTTCAGCAATCTCCTCTCTCGTCTTTTCTGTATCTTCCTTCTTATCTTTTTTCATTGTAAGGTGTTTCAGTTGCCTGGTTAACTCCTCATGAGAAATATACAACGACTGAAGCTCCTCTTTCAATCTTTTATTCTCATCCTCGGCCGCCTTTTTTTCCACGCGAAGCTGCTCGATGAGACGGGCCGCCTTCTCGATCCGTTCCTCGAGCATTTCGAGACCATCGAGACCCGTTCCACTCATACCTGCTCCTATTCGGTCCGCAACGTCACCTGCAACTCTTCCTGGAGGCCGGTGAGGACCTTATCTATGACCATATCGACCGTCGCATCATCCAGAGTCCCCTCGGACGACCTGAATGTCAGCCTGAAGGTGTACCCTCTGCGACCTTCTCCCAGGCGATCGCCGCGATAGTAATCGAAAAGTCTAACCGACTCAAGGTGTTTTGTTCGTTTCCTCACGACGTTTCTAATATCCGCCCAGCTTACCGTGCCTCCGGCCGTGACGGATAGATCACGCTTAACGGCGGGGAACTGGCTGATCCGGGCGAATACCGTCCTACCTGCCATACCGGGAGAGAAGGCCTCCATATCCATGTCGAAGAAAAAGACCTGGTCGTCTATCCCGAACCTTGCGCAGATCCGACCGGGAAGAAGGCCGCAGCTACCCACTATCCTGTTTTTCGACAACCAGTTGAAAAAATATGCGGGTTCATCCGCCGCGCTGCGCTCGAAACCTGTCTCCGCCGGCCCTCCAAGCCACTCGATGATGGATTCAGCCTCGCCCTTCATGTCAAAAAAATCAGTATCTCTTTGTTTATCATGCCATTGCATAGGACCAGCCTTGCGGCTGAACAGGGCGGTCAGTCGGGTGGGCTCCTCTGGAAGGCCCTCCCCCTCGCCTCTTGGCAGGAATACCTTGTCGATCTCGAATATCCGCGCCCCTTCGACTCCTGCGGCAGCATTCCGCTCTACGACCCGCAGCAACCCAGGCAACAACGAGGTACGCAGTACGGACTGCGCCGCCGTCAGGGGATTGGCGAGAACGACCGGTCTGCTGCGCGGATCGTCCGCGCGCCATTCCAGCCGCAGGGGATCGCCGGGATCCATGAACGACGTGGTCACGACCTCGGCGAATCCCCTCGCCGACAGGCGGTCGCACAGCTCTTCGTTCCGCCGGTCGATCGGAGCGATCTCGGCGAAAATCGAGCTGTGCCGATCTTCGTCGCCGCCGATATCGTCGTACCCGTAGACCCGCGCCGCTTCCTCGATCAGATCGACCTCCTCGCGCAGGTCCCTCCGGAAGGTCGGAATCGATACTGCGATATCCTTCCCCGAAACGACTGTGTCCAGGCCGA
>JAQVGR010000021.1 GCA_028696635.1 Candidatus Krumholzibacteriia bacterium
CGGGCGGACCCTCGCCCGGCTGACCGTCCCGATGGTCGCCGGGATCGCCGGGATGGTCGCCTTCAATCTCACCGACGCCTTCTTCGTCGGCCGTCTCGGCGCCAGGGAGCTTGCCGCGATCGGATTCACCTTCCCCGTCGTGGCGCTCATCACCCGCGTGGCGATGGGGATCGGCGTCGGGGCGTCGGCGGTCATCTCCCGGGCCGTCGGCCGGGGGGACCGGCGGATGGTCCGGCGGCTGACCACCGACAGCCTCACCCTGGCGATATGCATCGTGGCGCTCTTCGTCGCCGGCGGGTTCGCCGCGTTGGGGCCGCTGTTTGGGGCGCTGGGCGCCGAGGGGGAGATCCTCGGCCTCGTCAGGGAGTACATGGAGATCTGGCTCGCCGGGGTGATCTTCGTCGTCTTCCCGATGGTCAGCAACAACGCGATCAGGGCGAACGGCGACATGAAGACCCCGGCGATGATCATGATCGTCGCGGTGGTCGTCAACATCGTCCTCGATCCCCTGCTGATATTCGGCATCGGGCCGTTTCCCCGCCTCGAGCTGGCCGGCGCGGCTCTGGCGACGGTGATCGCGCGGGCCGTCCAGCTGGTCGTCTCCTTCTGGGTCGTCTGCGTGCGGCGGCGGATGGTCACCTTCGAGCGCAGACCGCTCGTGGAGGTGCTCGACTCGTGGCGGAGCATCCTCTACATCGGCATACCGGCCGCCGCCACCCGTCTCATCGAGCCGCTGGGGATCGCGGTGGTCACGGGGATCATCGCCTCGGGAGGACCGAAGGGGGTCGCAGCGTACGGCGTCGCGGTCAGGATCGAGTTCCTCGCGATGGCGGTGGTCTTCGCGCTGGCGAGCGTGCTGGGGCCCTTCGTCGGCCAGAACTGGGGGGCGGGCAGGAGGGACAGGATCATGCGTGCGATCTCTCTCTCGAACCGGTTCACCCTGCTCTGGGGGCTGGGCGTTTTCGCCGCGCTCTCGCTGCCGGCCCGGGCGATCGCCGGTCTGTTCAGCGGCGATCCCGAGGTGGTCGGGGGCGTGGCGATCTACCTGCGGACCGCGGCGGCGGCGTACTGCCTCTACGGCGGCCTCGTCATCTCCACGTTCATCATGAACGTCCTGCACCGGCCCCTGCACGCCTCGGGGCTCGCGATCGGCCAGATGTTCCTGCTCACCGTTCCGATGGCGTGGGCCGGATGGCGCCTGGGAGGCCTCGCGGGGAGCTTCGCCGGGGTCGGGCTCTCCTACGCGCTCGCCGGCGTCGCGGCCCGGCTGGTCCTGCGCGGGGTGCTCGGGCGCCTCGAGGAGCGCGGTTAGGGGCGCCGGCGGGGGCCCTCCCTAGCATGCCCGCCGAAAATCATTATATTCATCGGTACGGGGAACAGAGGGGTATCAGGCCGCCGCCAGGCGGAGCACGCACGGAAAGGACGCGTCCCGACGATGAGCGGAAGGGGTCTGTATATCATCACCGCGACGGCTGCCGCCCTGTTCGGGTGCTCCGGACGCGAGGGGGAGCCGCGCGCGCGTCGCGTTCCTGCACCATTCGACCGGGCGGACCGTCTGGGACGGGGGGCTCGGGAAGTGGATGAAGGCGTACGACAGGGAGCACGGCACCGGGTACGGGATCGTCGAGATCGAGTTCCCGAAGGAGTCGCCGTACGGATGGAACAACTACCCGCACGACTACTGGAACATCTGGGTGCGGAACGCCGGTCCCGGGCCGTACCTGGAAGAGCCGACCCTCGAGATCCTCTCGAAGGAGCATGACGTTGTCGTATTCAAGCACTGCTTCCCCGTGAGCGGGATCCTCCCGGACACGGGCGCCCCCGACCTCTCGTCGAGCGAGAAAAGGATCGAGAACTACCGGCTCCAGTACGAGGCGCTCCGGGAAAAGATGCGTTCGTTCCCCGGGACGAAGTTCATCGTCTGGACCGGCGCGGCGCTCGTGCGCGGCGCGACCGACGAGGGTCAGGCACTGCGCGCGCGGGAGTTCTTCGAGTGGGTCGCCGGCGAGTGGGATGAGCCGGGGGACAACATATACGTGTGGGATTTTTACGCCCTCGAGACGGAAGGCGGGCTGTACCTGCGCGACGAGTACGCGAAGGGCCCGACCGATTCGCATCCGAACGCGGGGTTCGCGCGCCGGGTCGCGCCGCTGCTCGGACAGCGGATCGTCGACGTGATCGAGGGGCGGGGCGACGAGTGAGACGACGGAAAGGACACGCATCGTGAAGCCGTACACATCTTCGATTCTGATCGCCGCGGCGCTCGCCGCCGCGACCGTGCATCCCGCGGCGGCCTGGGATGGCGGCGCGCTGCGGATCGAGCACACCTGCTCCGAGCTCGGCCGGATCCCGGCCGCGTGGATAGACTCGACCAGGGCGGATATCAATGTCCATTTCGCTCATACGTCACACGGTGGACAGATTCTTGACGGACTTGGTCACATCGCTGTGCATGACGCCTTTTATCCTATGGTATACGAATATAATGCGCTCCCCCAGCAGGTCGACGCCCTGCGCATATTCGATGGTCAGCTTGCAGCAACCTACATCACACCGGATCTATACTGGGCGAGCCCCGAAGGGATCGATCAGACCATAGCCGTACTCACCGCCAACCCGGAGATCGACATATCGTTCTTTGTCTGGTGCACCCAGCTAGACACGTGGACCGCGCCAGAGATTGGAGCTTATATGGATTCGATCTCGACGCTCGAGGCGCGGTTCCCCGGCGTGGCCTTCGTCTACTGCACGGGGAACGCGCAGGGCACCGGCGAGGCGGGATACAACCGCTGGCGCCGTAACGAGGAGATCCGGGCCTACTGCGCCCGGAACGGAAAGGTGCTCTACGATTTCGCAGACCTCGACTCGTGGTGGTGGAACCCCGTCGCCGGCGCCTGGGAGCAGGCGACCTACGAGCACGAGGGGTTCCTTGTCCCCGTCGAGCACCCGCAGTTCAACGGCGACGAGACATCCCACACGACCTGGGAGAGCTGCATACAGAAGGGGCGGGCGATGTGGTGGCTCGGGGCGATGCTCGCCGGGTGGTACGCCGACCCGACCGGCGTCCGGGAGACCTCTCTCGGGGGATTGAAGCGGCGCTTTCGCGCCGAGCCCTAGGAGTGCCCGATCAGCCCGCCGCGGCGAGGCCGCGCAGCTCTTTTTCAGAGATGACCTTCACGCCGAGCTTGAGCGCCTTCTCGTATTTCGAGCCGGGATCGATCCCCGCGACGACGTAATCGGTCTTCGCGCTGACGCTCGAGGAAACTCTGCCGCCGAGCGACTGGACGAGTCGCTTCGCCTCGTCGCGCGTCATCGTCTCGAGGGCGCCGGTGAAGACGAACGATTTCCCCGCCAGCGGCGAACCCTTCGCCGTCCGCTCCGGGGCAACGGGGACGACGCCGAGCTCGAGGAGCTCCAGGACGGCGCGCCGGCCGAGCTCCCCCGCGAAGAACCCCGTGACGCTCGCCGCCACCTCCGGCCCGATCTCCCTGATCGCGGTCAGCTCCTCCTCGCCGGCGGATGCGAGCGCGTCGATCGATCCGAAGTGCGCGGCGAGTATGCGAGCCACGTGCTCGCCGACGTTCCTGATCCCGAGGGCGTAGATCAGCCGCTCGAGCGCGATCCGCTTGGATCCCTCTATCGCGGCGACGAGGTTGTCCGCCGAGAGGTCGGCGAAGCCGTCCAGCTCGAGGAGCTGCTCCTTCCCGAGGCGGAACAGGTCGGCGGCGCCGCCGACCAGCCCCCGGTCGACGAGAGCCTCGACCGTCTTCTCGCCGAGTCCCGCGATGTCGAACGCCCCCTTCGAGGCGAAGTGCATGATCCCCCGTTTGAGCTGCGCCGGGCAGGCGAGCCCGCCGGTGCAGTAGTGGTTGGCCCCCTCGGCCGCCACCGGCGAACGGCAGACGGGGCAGCTGCCGGGCATCCGGAACGGCGGCTGCCGACGCCGGCCCGGCACGGGGATCCGCTCGACGACCGCCGGGATCACGTCCCCTGCCCGCTCGATCCGCACGCGGTCCCCGCGGCGCACGTCCTTGCGCTCGACCTCGCCGGCGTTGTGCAGCGTCGCGCGGCTCACCGTCACCCCGCCGACGTCTACGGGGAGCAGGAGCGCCACTGGGGTGAGCTTGCCCGTGCGGCCGACGCCGACGACGATATCCTCGACCGTGGTGATCTCGCGGCGCGGCTCGAACTTCAGCGCCAGGGCCCAGCGCGGCGAGCGCGACCTGGCGCCGAGGGCCGCGCGTTTCGCCTTGTCGTCGACGGCGATGACGACCCCGTCGATCTCGAAGGGGAGCTCCTCCCGGCGCGCGGCGAGCGCTGCGTGGAACGCGATCGCCTCCTCGATCCCCTCGCAGATTCTCCAGTTGCGGTCGACGAGGAAGCCCCACGCGGCGAGACGCTCGAGCTCGCCGGCGTGCGTGCCGGGGGCGTCGGCCCCCTCGATCGTCATGATTTCGTAGGCGTAGAAGACGAGGGGCCGCGAGGCGGTGATCCTCGAGTCGAGCTGCCGCAGCGACCCGGCGGCGGCGTTGCGCGGGTTGGCGAAGCCGCTCTCCCCCATCTCGGTCATCCGGCGGTTCAGGTCGCGGAACCCGTCGAGCGGTAGCAGCGCCTCTCCCCGCACCGATAACGAACCGGGGATCGAGGCGCCGGCGAGGCGCAGGGGAACGGTGCGTATCGTGCGGGCGTTCGGCGTGATCTCCTCGCCGATGGTCCCGTCCCCGCGGGTCGCGGCGCGGACGAGCACTCCTTCCTCGTAGACCAGTTCGACCGACAGGCCGTCGAACTTCGGCTCGACCGTGTAGACGACGCTGTCGAGCTCGAGCGAGCGCCGCACCCGCTCGTCGAAAGCGCGCGCCTGCGCGGGGTCGGCCGTCGAGTCGAGGCTCTGCATCGGGCGCAGGTGCCGCGCCGGCGGGAGAGAGGATCGCGGCGGAGCGCCGATGCGCTGCGTCGGCGAGTCCGGGGCGGCCAGGTCCGGGAACTCCTCTTCGAGGGAGACGAGCTCGCCGCGCAGCTCGTCGTACGCCGCATCGGAGATCTCGGGGGCGTTGTCCGTATAGTATAACCTGTCGTGCCGGTCGATCTCGCGGCGGAGCTCCGCGATCCTTCGCTGCGCCTCGTCCCGCTTCACGGCAGCCTCTTCTCGAAACGATCCGTGTTGAAATTCATCCTGCGGGCGAGCGCGAGCAGGCTCGAGACCGCCTCGGCGTCCGCCTCGCTCCCCGGCGCGCGGGCGTCGATCTTCGCGAGCGCCGCCTCGCACGGGCCGTCGAGCAGGTCGTCGATCACGTTCTGTATCTCGTAGGCGGGGGGCTCGATCCCCGATTGCGACCCCCGCTCGACGAGCCGGAGCGCCGCGCCTGTGACCTTTGTGTCGAGCCCGCCGCGCAGAGCGGAGAGCCGCTCGACGACCACCCGCTCGATCGCCTCGGCGGCGGCGTACGTCTCGAGCTCGATGCCGGTCTCCGAGGCCTCCCCCATGACCGACGAGATCCCCCGCAGCCCCGCGGGGTCGAGCGAGCGGTCCCACCCGGCGAGCTCGGCCGCGAGCCGGTGGGCGAGATAGGCCCTCGCCGGAGAGACCAGCGAGTCCGGAGCGGCTATCCCCGACTGGCGGAATATGGTCAGCAGGTGGGCGATCTCGCTGTACAGACCGCCGAAAGTGTCCTCGAGGGCGGCGATCTTGAGGCGGCCGAGCCGTTCGAGGATCGCGCGGCGGTCGTCCGGGAAGAGATCGTTGATCGTCACGAGCCGCCAGCCGCGAGCGGCTGCCGCCGTGCGCACCGCCTTCGCCCCCGAGGACTCCGTCGTGTCGAAGAAGTTGCGAAGTTCCTCGTAGTCGTCATCGGTCCTGCTCGGGATCACGGCGCAGACCGCTTCCGCGGGGGGGCCGAAACCGCAGAGAAAGCCGAAACGGTGCTCCTCGAGCGTGACTCCGGAGGTCATGGCGAGCAGTCCGGCGACGAGCGACCGGCCGTCGCTGTCGCGGCTGCGCGCGTCCTTGATCTCGAAACGCCACCCGAACGACTCGGGCGAGATCTCCGGGGATTGGAGCTGTCGCGCGAGAACGAACTGGCCGGCGAAGATGGCGGGCTCGGCCGCCGAGGCGCGCTTCGTCTCGAGGTAGATCTCCGCCCCGGTGCCGAGGGCGGGGATGTTGCTCCGCGCGAGCCGGAGCTCGCCGAGCAGCCGCCCTTCGAGATCGTCGCTCCGGCCCGCTCCGGCGAGCTCGATCGCCCGGGCGGCGTACTTCATCAGCTGTGTCGTCTCTATCCCCGATATGTCGTTGAAGAACCATCCGCACGAGGTGTACATCAGCTGCGCGTGCCGCTGCGACTCGAGCAGGGCTGCCGCCCGTCTGCGCTCGTCCTCCGCGAGCGTCCGGGCTGCGTGCGCGTCGACGAATCCGGCGGTGTCCCGGGCCGCGCGGCCGTCGAGGACGGCGATATACTCGTCGCGCGCCTTCCACGGGTCGGCGAGCAGCTTTCCTCCCTCGGCCTCGAATATACCGGCGAGGCCGTCCCGCAAGCGGTCGAGCCCGCGCCGCAGCGGGGCGCGCCACTTCTGGTCCCATCCCGCCGGCGCGCCGGTGTTGCAGCCGCAGTCCTCCTTCCAGCGCCCGACCCCGTGGGAGCATGACCACGCGGTCCCCTCGCCTCCGCGCCCCTGCTTGATCTGCGCCTCGCGGGCCGGCTCGTGCGCGTCGAGGTAGGCGCCGAAGTTGGTCATCGTGATCCCTCGCGCCCTGGCCGCTTCCTCTATCAGGTAGGCGAGCGCCATGTCCCCGAACGGCTCGTGGTGGCCGTACACCTCGCCGTCGGTCGCTATCGAGACCAGGTCGCCGCCGCCTCGCGCGTAGGCGCCGGCGATCGCGTCGGCGAGGGAGTCGCCGCTGCGCAGCAGGTGGTTGAAGCTCACATCCGTCGAGATCGTCGCGTCGTAGAAGAAGATGTCGATCCAGCGCCTGCGCGAGCGCCACCGGCGTGGCCCGAAGCAGCGGTACGGCGTTCCCGCCTCGATCGAGCCGTCGGAGACGTCGGTCCACTCCCCTCCTTCGATCGGCCGGATCCGATCGGCCTGGTGCGGCGAGAGGATGATATAGCGGATCCCCTCTTCGATCACGATCTCGAGCGTGTCGTCGTTGATCGCCGTTTCGGCGAGCCATATCCCCTCGGGCTCGCGCCCGAAACGCCGACTGAAATCGTGTATCCCCCAGCGGATCTGCGTGCGCCGGTCGCGGGGCGTCGCGAGGGGCATGATCATGTGGTTGTAGACCTGGGCGATCGCGTTCCCGTGTCCGGAGCGCTCGAGGACGGAGGCGGCGTCGGCATCGAGGATCCGGCGGTAGAGGCCGGGATGATGCGACTCGATCCACGATATCAGCGTCGGGCCGAAGTTGAAGCTGATGTGCTCGTAGTTGTTGACGATCGAAAGGACCCGTCCGTACCCGTCGAGCCTGCGCGAGCGGGCGTTGGGGAGGTAGCACTCGCGCGTGATCCGCTCGTTCCAGTCGTGGTACGGGGCTGCGCCGTCCTGCCGGTCTATCCGCTCTGTCCAGGGGTTCTCCCGGGGCGGCTGATAGAAGTGACCGTGGACGATCAGATATCGCTTCGCCGGCATCGCATTCATGTTGTCTGGCCGTCTCAGGCGAAGACCCGGTACTCGAGATCAGGGAAGATGTTGTCCCTGCTCTCGACCTCCTTGATCCACTGGTCGTTTATCCTCGAGCCGAGGATGTCGTGGTAGAGCCTGTCGAACCGTCCGATATGGTCCTTCGTGCGCTTGTTCGCGTACTCGACCATCGTTCCGGTCTTCATTATAAACGCCCAGTCGCTGCTCTGTGCAAGCAGAAGCTCGCGCGCAGCCTGATTCAGCGCACGGCGCAGAACGCCGTCGGCGTGCGGGAACCGCCCGGCCATCTCGACCATCCGGTCGGCCGCCATGTGGAGGTGCCGGTAGATCCAGTCGTTGCTCCCCTCCAGCCACACCTCGTTGTATCCCTTGTACCCCCACGACGACATCGACGGCTGCACGATCTGCAGCTTGGGGTGCCGTTCGAGGTATTCCGACGGGGTGATCGTCGCGATCGTCTCCTGGTCGTAATGGATCTTGCGCAGGAGGAACTCGATCCACTCGGGCCCCTCGTACCACCAGTGTCCGAACAGCTCGGCGTCGTACGGCGAGACGACGATCGGCGGGATGCCGAGCAGCGACGAGAGGTGCTCCACCTGCTTCTCGCGGTTGAACATGAAGTTCCCCGCGTGCTCGGCCGCCTTCTCGCGCGCCCGCGACGGCCGGTAGACCTCCTTCTCGTCGGTCGGCCCGGTGATCCGGTGATACTTTATCCCCGTGTGGATCCTGTTCCCGTCGGCGTGGAGGAACGGCCGTATGTAGTCGTAGTCGAGGTCGAACCCGATATCGCGGTAGAAATCGCGGTAATCGTAGTCGCCGGGGTATCCTTCGCGCGCGCTCCAGACCTGCTTCGACGACTCGCGATCGCGGCCGAAGGCGGCGACGGCGGTGCCGGGGCAGTAGACCGGCGCGAAGACCCCGTAGCGCGGGCGCGGCGAGCCGAAGAGGATCCCGTGCGTGTCGGTGAAGAAGTACCGGATCCCCGCTTCCTTGAGAAGCTCGTCGGCGCCGGGCGCGTACCCGCACTCGGCGAGCCAGATCCCGCGCGGCCGCCGTCCGAGGTGCTTCTCGTAGTGGTCGGCGGCTATCATGACCTGTGCCCGCGCCGCTTTCCGGTTCGGCATCAGCGGAAGGAAGCCGTGCGTCGCTCCGCAGGTGATGATCTCGAGCCTCCCGGCGTCCTGGTGGCGGCGGAAGGCGGGGATGAGGTTGCTGCTGTAGCGCTCGGCGAAGACCTGGCGCGCCCGGGTGAAGCGCCAGTGGTACATCAGGGCGAGCTCGTGGAACTCGGGCATCCAGCGTGTTCGCTCGATTTCCCGGCCGGCGAGGTCTATCAGCTTGTTCAGGTGCCGCAGGTACCTGTACTGCAGGAGCGGATCGGACATCATCGAGAGGAGCGACGGGGTCAGCGACATCGTGATGCGGAAATCGACCCCCTCTTCCTCGAACCGGTCGAAGGTCTCGATGAGCGGGATGTACGTCTCGGTCAGCGCCTCGAAGAACCAGTCTTCCTCGAGGAAGTCCTCGTACTCCGGGTGGCGCACGTACGGCAGATGCGCGTGCAGGACGAGCGCGAGGTAACCCTTCGGCGAGCTCACTTGATCACCGGCGCCTTCTCGCGCGACCGCTTGCGCACGTCGGTCTCGATCGCGCGCTCCTCGACGCCGTCGCTCGAGACGGCGACGACGGGCAGGTCTATCGTGCCGTCGGGGAGACCGAAGCGCATCGTGAAGGTCCCGTCGCCGCGCAGCTTGACCTGCTTTCCCTGGACCGTCACCAGCGCGTCGGGCTCGGTGGCGCCGTAGAGGATCAGCTCGGTCGCCACGCGGAGGCGGAAGCTTCGCGCTTTTTTCGGGCGTTCCTGCACGGGGCCGCTGCCGAAGCTCGAGACGGTCTCGGAACCGAGCTGCTCGACGAGGCGCTGTTCGAGCGCCGCGCGCATCTCGGCGCTCCCGCCGGCGGGGACTTCGTACCCGCCCGAGGCTGAGAAGATCCGGTCGAAGAGATCGTCGGGGATCATCCAGCGGTCGTCGACGACGTCGCTGATCGTCCCGCGCGGTGTCTCGATGATCGCCGACTCGGCGATCACGATGAAGCGTCCGCCCGGCGTGACCACGCCGATCGCGACCTGCCAGCGCCCTCCGGAGGCGACGTTGATGTACCAGTTGCGCGCGTCGTAGGAGATCGGGATGTCGAAGTGCCCGCCTCCCTCGCGGCGGTCGAAGACGCGCAGCGCCATCGTGCACTGCGTCCAGCGGTCCCCGATGCTGCGCTCGAGGTCGCGGAAGCGCTCGGCGGCGATCTCCCAGTAGACGAATATCCAGTGCGGGTCGCGCGTGAGGGCGACGATCCGCGTGGCGTCGTAGGCCTCGGGGATCTGCATCGACTCCACCGGCGGCATAGTCACGGGGCCGGCGGTGAGCTCGTACTTCCCCTCGACCGCCATCTGGCTTATCGTGCGCTCATCGGCCCAGCCGCGCGGCTCGACGGCCTTTCCCCGGTCGGTTGCCGGGGGCTTTACCGCCGCGGGCCTCTTCTTCGGGGCGGGCTTCGGCCTGAGGGCCTTCGGTTTCGCTGCGGCCTTCGGCGGAGCGCTCTTCGGGGCGGGCGCGGCCTTCGGGGCTGACGCGGCTCGCGGCGGAGCGCTCTTCGAGGCGGCCTTCGGGGCGGCCATGGCGGAAGCGGCGCTCTTCGCCTTCGGCGCGGCCTTCGCCGGTCTTTTCCGCGCCGCCTTCCGTTTCGCCTTCGCCGGGCCCCTGGCGGGCAACCCGGATATCGCCGCTTTCGCGGCGGCCTTCGCCTTGCCCACCGCGCCGGAGGAGGCCCCCTCGGCGCCCTTTTTGCCGGCGAGCATCTCTTCGATGATGTCGGCCTTGAGCATCCCGGCCGATACCCGTATCTTGTTCTTCCTGGCAAGATCGAGAAGGCCGGATTTCGTCATCTTCTGCAGTTCCGACCGTTTCATGGCGGTTCTCCCTTCGCTTCTCCCGTCGATATTGGCTGAACTTTAATAAAAGACCGGTCTCCGCGTAAAGTCAAGGAGGAAAGCCGGTGCAGGTCAGGCGGACGCACAGAGGCGGACCGGAGCACCGGATCCTGCGGGAACAGACCGGACCGGAGAGAATATATAGTTGAAAACACTCACGTTTTGTGATATAAACCGGTCAGCGGCAAGAGATCGCGCCGGGGGTCCGGGACGGTCCGGCAAACGGTTGCCGTAAAAAGAAATTCGCTCAGTACGGCTCAGTGCCGGGCACCCACCAGTCCCTCCTGCCGAACCCTCCGGAACATGATGTCGTTGTGCGGCCTGTGTCTGCGCAGGTGAGGAGCCGGCCGGTCTGTCGATCGAGCCGTCTTTCCGACGGCTTGGTCTTCCGGCCGGGGCGGCCGGCCGCGGGCAGTACTTCAAAGGGGGGTCCGATGTCTCGCGTTACACTGCGCGCCGCGGTAGTTGCGGCGCTCTGCCTTGCGATCTCCGTTTCGGTAATGGCGCGCGAGCCGCGCCGCGATCCCGGCCTGCGCCCGTACGTGCCGGCATCCGTCGATCCGCTCGAGGGGCCCCTGCCGGCGATGATGCGCGCCGGGGCAGCCGCGGTCGACACCTACTGCATCGTCTGGTACGACTTCGAGCAGATGAACTGGCAGGGGTGGACGAAGGTCGACAACACCGTCCAGCGCGGCGTCTTCTTCCATGTCGACGATTTCGACGGCCTCGACGGCGGGACGCACGGGCGACTCGTCCCGATCGAGGGGGCGAAATCTCTGTGGTGCGGCGCCCGCCCGGGGAG
>JAQVGR010000380.1 GCA_028696635.1 Candidatus Krumholzibacteriia bacterium
TCGGATATGCGCTGCTCGGCATCTTCCCGACGAAGACGGTGGTGCTGATATCGCTCTCCCTCATCGCGATCGGCGGCTCGTTCGTCAAGCCTGTCATCTCGGGGACGGTCAAGAAGACCTCCCCCCCCGACCTCTCCAAGCTCGGCTTCTCGATATTCTACATGGTCGTCAACATCGGCGGGTTCACCGGGAAGATCGTCGCCAAGCTCCTGCGCCAGGATCTCGGCGGATGGATCTCGCATTCGAGGCACGAGGCGATCAAGGGATGGGTGGCGGCGAACGTGCCGCCGTTCGAGATCGACGCCGCGCTCGCCGCCCGCGCGGCCGAGCAGTCACCGCCGATGAGCCCCGAGTCGTTTCTCGAGATGCTCAAGTGGCAGGGGTTCGGGATGCAGGCGATCTGCCTGTTCTCCGCCGCGATGGCCCTGGTCGCTCTCGTCCTCGCCGCCGTCCTCTACCGCGAGCCGGACCGGACCGGGGAGCCCGCGATCTCGATCGGCAAGACCTTCGCCGATATGGTCCGTCTCTTCGGCGACCTCAAGTTCGTCTCGTTCATCCTGATATTCGCCGGATTCGACCTGATGTTCTGGCAGCTGTACCTCACCATACCGAAGTACATCGTCACGCACATCTCCGAGACGGCGCCGATGGAGTGGATCGTCTCTATCAACCCGCTGATGATCATCCTCCTGCAGCTCCCCGTGGCGAGACTGGTGATGAGAGTCCGGCCGCTGCACACGATGGCGCTCGGCATGGGGATCTCCGCGGCGGCGATGGTGCTGATGGGCGTCTTTCCGACCCTCTGGGGGGCCGGTCTCTCGATCATGCTCTTCGCCATCGGCGAGATGACCTTCGCCCCGCGATTCCTCGAATATATCTCCTCGCTCGCACCGAGGGGGAAGGTCGGGCTCTACCTCGGGTTCTCCTACCTGCGCTCGTTCATCGCCTACATCGTGGGCGGGTGGCTCGGCGGCAAGCTGCTCGTGCGGTACGTCCCCGAGACCGGGGAGCGCGAGCCGCTCGGGATGTTCCTCGTCTTCGCCGCCATCGGCGCCGCCGCGCTCGTCGCCCTGTTCGCGTACGACCGCGTCGTCGGCGAGCAGAGCGGGGAGGAGCGGGCCGCCGCATGAGCCTCGCCCCCTCCGATATCGCCGTGCTCGCCGCATACCTCGCCGTCGTCTTCGGCATCGGCGTCGCGATGTCGCGGCGCGCCTCGCGCAGCACGGAGGAGTATTTCGTCTCGGGGCGCCGGCTCCCCTGGTGGATCGTCGGCACCTCGATGGTTGCAACGACCTTCGCCGCCGACACCCCGCTCGTCGTCTCGGGGCTCGTCGCCCAGGGGGGGATCTTCGGGAACTGGATGTGGTGGCACTGGCTCTTCGGCGCCGTCCTCGCCGTCTTTCTCATCGCGCCGCTCTGGAACCGCGCGGGGGTCACCACCGACGCCGAGCTGATCGAGCTGCGATACGACGGCCGCCCGGCCCGGGCGCTGCGGATCTACCGCGCGGTCTGGTTCGGCGTGCTGCAGAACGTGCTGGTCATCGCCTGGGTGATGCGCGCGATGGCCAAGATCGTCATCACCGTCATGGGGTGGGACGGGGGCGCGACGGTCCTGGGGATGCACGCCGAGGTCTTCACCGTGCTCGTCCTCTTCGCCCTTGCCGTCTCGTACACGGTCCTCTCGGGGCTCTGGGGGGTGGTGATGACCGACGTGCTCCAGTTCGTCGTCGCCATGGCCGGTTCGATCTATCTCGCCGCGGCCGCCTGGTCGCGGCTCGGAGGCCTGGCGGGGATCACGGCGGGTCTGGCCGGCAGGGGATTCGATCCGGAGGCCGTCATGCGGATCGTCCCCCGGGCGCAGAGCATCCTCGATGCGAACCCGTTCACCGAGTTCCTCCTGCTCGTGCTCGTCGTCTGGTGGGCGTCGTACCAGGTCGACGGAGGCGGATACCTCGCCCAGCGCCTCTTCGCCGCGCGCGACGAGAGGCACTCGGTCTTCGGGTACCTGTGGTTCTGCATCGCCCATGTCTGCCTGCGCCCGTGGCCGTGGATCGCGGTCGGGCTCTGCGGGATGGCGTACTTCGGGACGGTCGACGACCCCGAGACCTATTACCCCCTCCTGATGCGGGAGATCCTCCCGCCGGGGCTCTTCGGGCTCGTGCTTGCCTCGTTCGTCGCCGCCTTCATGTCGACGATAGACACGCAGCTGCACTGGGGCTCGTCGCTCGTCGTCAACGACCTCATCCGGCGGTTCCTCTGGAAGGGGCGTTCCGATCGGTGGTACGTCGCCTCGGCCCGCATCTCGGTGGCGGCGCTGGCCGTGATCGGCGCCCTCGCCTCGTTCGCCGTGCGCGACATCTCGTTCGCCTGGAAGCTGATCATATCGGTGACGGCCGGGATCGGATCGGTCTATATCGCCCGCTGGTACTGGTGGCGCGTCAACGCGTGGTCGGAGATCACCGCGATGGCCGCCGCGGCGCTCTGCACCGGGGCCCTGGCCCTGGCCGCCGCATCGCCGCGCTGGGCCGGGGCGCCGTGGACGAGGTTCCCCTACTCGACCGCGCTCACCGCGCTCGTCGTGGTGCCCGCGTGGGTCGCCGCGACCTTCCTCACGCGGCCGGTCGGGACGGAGCACCTCGCCCGGTTCTACCGGACGGTCAGGCCCGGGG
>JAQVGR010000381.1 GCA_028696635.1 Candidatus Krumholzibacteriia bacterium
GACGCGGAGCGCCTCGCGCGCCTGCACGTCGAGATCGATCACGAGGACGGCGCCGTCACGGCGGTCCGCGTCGGCGGGCTCGCCGCGACCTCACTCGTCAAGCGGCTCCGGGTCTCCGATGACGGGTCCGTGACGGCCGAGTGACCCGGTTCGCGCAGCCTCATCCCCGCTCGTTTCTAATAATGCAACTGCGCCGTTCGCATTCCGGGGGCGCATTGCGACCGACGTGTTGATATGCACGGCCCTCCCGGCGGCCGGTGGTTGCCGGAGATTCCTCCCGAGTCCCCCCGCATCTTTCGGAGGCCGTCCGGGGGCGACATCGCTCCTCTGAGCCCCTTCCATGCATATTTTATCCGGAAGCAAATGAACCTGTTACGGGATCATGGGGAATCACGGCCCCGTCCCCTCCACGGGCCTCCGGCCGGCCGTCGGCGGCGGGATCGATTGAGGCACGGGTCTTGCTCGACCCGGTTGAGTGTGAAACCGGCCCGCGCGGGCCGGGCTGAAAGCGAAGCGGAGGGGATGCTGAAAGACGGAACGGATGCCGGCCCCGCGGGGCCGGGCCGAACGGGACGGACGACACAACGAACCGGTGAGAAGATGAAAACACAGACATGCACAGCGGGACGGGCCGAACGGGGATTCACGCTGACCGAGCTGATGATCGTCATCACGATCATAGGGCTCCTCGCCGTGCTCTCCCTCCCCGGGTACAACCATTTCATGCAGAACTGGCGTCTCAACGGGGACACCCAGCAGTTCGCCAGCGCAATGCGAACCGCGCGGGCTGCGGCGGTGATGAAGAACATCAGCGCCGTCTTCGTGTTCGACATGAACGCGGGGACCTATTTCTACTTCGAGGACAGGGACCGGGACGGGGTCCTCGACAACGGCGAGTTCCGAAGCGACGATTTCCGGCTCTCGACCGGCATCCGGTTCGCGGCGCACACCCTCTCCGCCCAGACCCTGTCCTTCGGGAACAAGGGCAACACGCGGGAGAACGGCTCGATCACGCTGCGCAACAGTCTCAACAATACGCGCGCCGTCAGGATATACGGCGGCACGGGAAACGTCACGGTCGACTGACGGGAGATGACAGACATGATGCGTTCAAACAAGGGACTCAGCCTCGTCGAGATAATGATCGCGATCCTGATATTCGGCATCGGGATCACCGCGGCGATCCGGACGCTCCCGGTCAGCAACCGGGCGACCACGCGGGCAAGGAACCTCACGCTGGCGACGAACCTCGCGCAGCAGAAGATCGAAGAGCTGATGAATCTGCCGACCAACGACGCCGACCTGACTGGCGGCGCTCACAACGATCCCGACAACCCGGTCGATCGGATATTCACGCGTACGTGGGTCGTGGCGGACAACAGCCCGATCGTCGACATGAAGCGCGTCGACGTGACGGTTGTCTGGACGGCGGACGGCAGCGACAACGGCGTATCGCTCACCACGTATCTAACCTCCAGGCGGTAGCAGCTATGGGTACGAGCAGGAAACGAACGAAGGCGGCGGGATTCACACTTGTCGAGATCATGATGAGCATGATCGTGCTGGGCTTCGTGCTGATATCGGTGGCGGGGGTGTTCCTCCTCTTCCAGAAGGGGGCCGCACATTCGACCGAGTACGCCGAGGCGCAGCAGAACTCCCGGGTCGCCGTCGACCTGATCACCAGCAGCCTACGCCAGGCGGGGTCGCAGACCGACTATTTCCGCGGGCAGCGTCCGATCGTCCACGCGGGGCCGTTCCAGGTCGCCCTCAACGCCGACATCGACAACGGCCGGACGATCGACGGGCTGGGGCCTCTCGAGGCGATCAACCGCGCCGTCGCGCCGAACCGGGTTCCCGCCGGCGGCACGCCGATATACATCCCGTCGGAGGATTTCGATTCGCCTGCCGAGACGGTTGTCTTCACCCTCGACTCGAACGACGACGGCGTCATTTCCGGCAGCGATCGCGGCGACGATCCCGAGGAGGCCGGCAACACCAACAGGAACCTCTTCGTCCTCAAGCGGATGATCTACGGTTTCGACGGGGCGGCGACGAACGAGATCCGGGAATCGAACGTCGCCCTCGTCCGGGGCCCGAATCTCTCGCCGACGTGGACGATCCCCCAGCCGCTGTTCAAGTACTGGTACGACCACGACGAGAACGGCGCCACTCCCGACCTGCTCTGGGGCGACACCGACGGCAGCGGGGAGCTCGAATCGGCCGAGTGCCTCGCCATCGGCCCCGTGCCGGACGCCCTGCTCGGCAGGATACGGCGCGTCCAGGTCACCGCCCGCAGCGAGTCCGACTCCTACGACAAGAAATACGAGACCAACGGGGGGTTCCTCGACGTGACGATGACCTCCGAGGTCGCCGTCCGCAACGTGAGCCTCACCAGCGCGCAGATCCGCGGCAAGGTCTATCACGACGCCGACCAGGACGGGATCATCGATGTCGGCGAAACCGGCCTGCCGGGAGTGGAGGTCCGGCTCGCCGGGCAGAACCGCACCGTGATCACCGACAACTACGGGATGTTCTACTTCCCGCTCCCCGCGGGGACCTACTCGATCCAGGCGGTCGATCCGCCGGGGTACCTGTCGACCACCGCGAATCTCGTTTCCGTGACGATGGCCTCGGGCATGGTCAAGATGGTCAATTTCGGCGACTAAGCC
>JAQVGR010000382.1 GCA_028696635.1 Candidatus Krumholzibacteriia bacterium
CCCGCGTCGCTGTACTGCCTCGCCGTCGGCGGGATCGTGGGCGGCGCCTCGCCGGTCACGGCGCGCCAGACGAGCGAGTTGGCGATGTGCAAGAAGCACCGGCTCGAGGTCTTCCGGTACCAGTCCCCGTGCCCGTACGGGTCCTCGCAGATCTCCTGGCGCATCCTTCCGCCGGGGGCGAGCCCCATGTCGGGCATGGCCTCGAGCCTCATCAGACACGGCATGCTCGGCGCCGACGCCTCGCTGTTCATTCTCGCGACCGGTCTCGGCGGCAGCTTGGGGAAACGCCGCTCGAAGACCGAGCGCTTCATGGGGTAGACGATGATCTGCAGGCCGCCGTGCTCGGCCGTGCCTGTGATCTGCTCCTCGGCGGTATACCCCCCGCCGAGCGGCATCGCGACGAACTGCCTGATCACTCCCTTCTCGACGCAGAACCCGTCGAGCCACGGCTGCTCGGGTATGACGAGGTAATCCTGAGGGGAGCCGTGCAGGGCGTTCGTCCACTGCTTCCCCGTCACCGCGTCGATCTTTCCCGCCGCGATCTTGACGGCGAAGGGATAGGCCCTCCCATGCTCGATGAGATGCTGCGAGCGGAAATGCAACCACATCGCCTCCGACTGGTGCATCGGGAGCATCACGCCGCCGTGCTCGAGCCACTGCGCGGGGACCGTGCCGGCGAAGTCGTCGACATGCCTCACAGGAAAGGGCCCGAGCCCCGGCGGCAGGAAATGCACCGTCTCGTCGTCCGGTATCCGCAGGGTTCGCTGGAACTCGATCGTCATCCTCGCCTCCGGATGAACCTCGGGGAACGTGAAGGTCAGACTGTCATTCCTCAGCTCTATCATCTTGTTCTCCTCTTACCAGTTCCCGTCGCGGACCTCGCGCACGAGGCGCAGGACGGCGTGATCGGGCATGTCCTTTATCTCGCGTATCAGATCGGCGAAGAGCCGCGGGCGTCTGCGGATCGCCTCCTGCAGGTCGGTTGAGACCTTCCCCGCGAGGGCAAGGAGGATATCCTCGTCCTCGCCGAGCTCGACGGCCAGGGACTTGATCTTCTCCTCCGAAGGAGGCGCCTGCTCCCCGCGCTCGACCTTGCTCAGGTACGAGGGCTCGACCCCGATCCGCGCGGCGACCTTGCGCACGGAGAACCGCGGGTCCTTCCCCTTGAGCTCCTCGCGCTTCTTTCGTATGTGCTCTCCGAACGGGTTCATCACGGCCTCCGTTGTTCCTATTTTATGTGTAGTATATACTACACAGTACATGCCGTCAAGGGCTGTCCTGGATATTTTTACTATTACATTGAATTATAACGAATTAAACAGTGCCGCCGGCCCGGATCCCCGAGAAGATCCTGTCGTACTGGCCCGCCAAAACCCCCCAGTCGTAGCGGGCAAGATATGCTCGCAAACCCGCGGGAGCAGGCGCGCACGGTTCACGAAGCCGGGCGCGCAGCCGGGCGACGAGATCATCGAACCCGTCGTACAGATACTCGCCGTGGAGATCCGGCTGGATGTGCTCGGGGAAGGCGAGCCGCCGGGGCAGGAGCGGCCGGCACCCGCACCAGATCGCCTGGACCGCGCTCGCCCCGAAGAAGTCATGGTCCGAGGTCACGGGGAGCAGATCGGCGCGCCAGAGCCAGCGGGCGTATTCGGCGGGGTCCCGCGCGTACCCGAACTGCACGATACGCGCGCCGAGACGCTCGCGCGCCTCGTCGAAGACCGGAGGATATTTCGCGAACGCTTCGCCGAGGACGGCGACCTCGAACGCGAGCCCTTCGTCGGCGAGCTCAAAGAGCGCGCGGAAGAAATCCTCGGGGTTCTTGTCGTACTCCCAGCGGTGGTTCCACAGTATCAGCGGGGGCGCTCCCTCCTCCCGCTCCGTCCGGTGACGGTCGAGGGCGGCGAGGTCGATGCCGAGCGGGAGGACCGAAGACTTCGCCGCGATCGTATCGACGCTTTCACGCTCGTCGTGATCGGGGAACTGCGCGAGGAACCCCGGCAGGGCCCCGAGGAACGAATCCCTGTGATACGCCGAGTTGAACAGCACGGCGTCGGCGGCGAGCGCCGAGGAGTAGTTGATGAACCCGTAGTGGGCGTCGCGCCCGAGCGAGGGATCGGCGTCCTGCGACGACCACGGGTACGAGAGCTGGTTCTCGTGGAAGTAGATCGCCGCCGGAATACCTGCGGTGTTACGCCGCGTCAACGCGTGGAACGTCGTCAGGTCGAGCATGTCGGTGGCGAGTATCAGGTCGGGGCGATGGCCTTCTTCGATGAACCGGCGTGCCAGCGTCACCGCGCCGCCATGCATCCGCCACTTCCAGTGCCGCCCCGGCAGGCCGAGCGTCTCGACCCCGTGCGCCGAGACGGCGGCGTACTCGCGCGCCCAGGCGTCGTGCGAGCCGGCCAGATACGGCTCGACGAGCAGGATCTTCATCCCTGCAATTCCATAAGGTCTTCGAGCACCTCGGCGGCATGCCCCTCGGGCTTGACCTTCGGGTAGACCTTCGCGATCCGTCCCTCCGGGTCGACGAGATAAGACATCCGCACGATCCCCATGTACTCGCGACCGGCCATCTTCTTCTTCTGCCAGGCGCCGTAGGCGGAGATCATCGCGGTGCTCTCGTCGGAGAGCAGGGTGAAGGGGAGCCGGTGCCTGTCGGCGAAGGTG
>JAQVGR010000383.1 GCA_028696635.1 Candidatus Krumholzibacteriia bacterium
CCCTGAACGCGTCGTTCGCCGAGAACATCGACACGTGGAACACGCTCGGGGGCGGCGACTACGACGGCAGCGTCGTGTCCAGCGGGACCCTGCCCGCCTGGGCGAGCGCGCCGCCCTGCACCGCCTCTATCGATCTGACCTCGGTTCTGCGGGGGAATCTGGACAAGGTTCGCGACAACGGCATCCTCATGATGATCCAGGGAGAGGGGAGCGGCGCGAACAGCTATCAGAATTTCGCCAGCAAGGAAGAGCTGCCCCCGTCGACGGGCGCATATCTGGAGATCGATTATACGGCGGCGACGGGCATCACGCCCGATATGCCTTTGTCCAATCTGCTGCAGAATCACCCGAATCCATTCAATCCGCATACCACTATTCAATACAGCCTGGCTGCAGACGCGAGGATCTCGATCGACGTTTACAGCGTGTCCGGCAAGCTCATACGGAGACTTCTGGATGAACGGAAGAATGCCGGCTCCTATCGAATCCACTGGGACGGCAGGGATCGGCAGGGGCAGGCGGTATCGTCCGGGATCTACTTCTGCTCCTTGAGGACCCGTGACTATACCGAGACAAGAAAAATGGTGCTCCTACGGTGATATGGATCCGGCTGTGCCGAATAAGCCGTGAGGCTTGACCAGTTTAATCTTTACCCACGAAGAGGTCCTTCCTTTGGTAGTTCGCTGGCGACTGCGCGGGAGAGCAGGACGATGAGCCTCCCGTCAGCGGATCGGGCCATTCGCCTTACTGCGTCTCGACGCCCGTCGCTGCATCGACCTGGACAGGCTGATCCTTCCTGCCTTCCGGTGGGCCACCGGTCATCCCGACCTGGACGTGACCGCCGTCCTGCTCGCGGTCGACGACCGCGGAACGAACGCCATCCAGGCGTTGCATATGGGCGCGCTCCAGCCGCGAGATCGCGGGAACACGCCCCTCGGCTTCGTGTTACGGGGAAGGCCGCAGAACTACCCTTGACGGAGACCATGCGGTCGATTATATTATAGGTATACCACCTTACATGGTGGCCCCACCTGACATGGCAACCGGGGAGGTTATCATGGGATATCGGTCTTTTATCCTGGCCGCCGCCGTCCTCGCGGTCTGCGGGCCGGCCCTCGGGGAGACGATACCCGTCTCGCCGGGCGGGATCACCATCCAGGAGGCGATCGACGCCGCGTCCGCCGGCGATACGGTCCTGGTGAGTCGCGGTGTCTACCCCGAGCATATCGACTTCAGGGGAAAAGCGATCACCGTGCGTTCGAGCGACGGTCCCCAGGCGACGGTCATATCGCCGGGGATCTCCTATGAGGGGCAGCCGCCGGACGAGCTGCTCGCGATCGTGCGTTTCGACGACGGCGAGACGGGAGACGCGGTGCTGGAAGGGTTCATGCTTCACGGGGGCTGGATCGGCGTACTGTGCATCGAATCCGCGCCCACGATCCGCCGCAACATCCTCGTCGGGCAGAACGTCACGAACTGGGCGGCGATCTGCCTCGCGGGGCCGGGGTACCCCGATTCGGCGACCACCGGCAGCGCCCCCGCGGTCATCGTGAACAACACGATCGTCTTCTGCCGCAACGGGGGCATCTCGACCTTCTCGACGCAGCCCCCCGTGATCAGGAACAACATCATCGCCTTCAACCGGCATTACGGCATACACCGCGAGGGGATCCAGCCGGGAGTGGCCCATCCGGATCTCGGCTACAACGACGTCTACGGCAGCCCCGTGCTCTACTACGAGATCGAGGACCCCGGCACCGGCTCGATCAGCCTAAATCCGATGATCGACCGCAGCTACGGCCTGCTGCGCGGCTCGCCCTGCATCGATGCGGGAGACCCGGATCCGGCCTTTAACGATCCGGACGGGAGCCGCAACGACATCGGCGCCGTCCCGGGGGAGAGCCCCTGCGCGAACCCCGTGCCGACCAACGAATGGATCAGCGTGTACTGCGCCTCGGTCGTCTGCGCCGGCGACCCGCTGCCCCCCGGAACGGTGATCGAGGCGTACGATCCCGGCGGCGTCCTCTGCGGCAGGGACCGTGTCAGAAATGACGGCACCTACGGATTCATGCCGATCTACCGCGATGACATCTACACCGATTTCGACGAGGGGGCGGAGCCGGGGGACCCGATATCGTTCACCGTTAGCGGGGCGCCCGTCGAGACGGATCCGCCGATATACTGGACGGCAAACGGCGACGTCTTCGAGCTCTGCGATTTCTCCGATGAGCGGTGCATCGACATCGAGCTGCGCACCGGATGGAACCTGATCTCGTGGAACCTCGCCGTGTACGGGGATATCGAAGACATCCTCGGGGATATCGAGGACTGCGTCGATGTCGTGCTGGGGTACGAGCTGGGCGGAGCCGCATGGGATCCGGCGCTCCTGAGGTTCTCGACGATGCGGGAGCTCGACTACTCCCACGGATACTGGCTGCGGATGAACTGCGACGCGACGCTGAGGATCTGCGGTCCGGAGATACCGAAGACGGCGGAAGGGTCGATCCCCCCGCGCCCGAACGGGATCTTCCTCTACGAGGGGTGGAACCTGATCGGGTACTGGCCCCGGGAGACGCTCGCGGTGGAAGAGGGTTTTCGCAATATCTCGGGCATCCTGAGCGGCGCGAGCGGGTTCGATCGCGGGGCCCTCGTGTGGATGCC
>JAQVGR010000384.1 GCA_028696635.1 Candidatus Krumholzibacteriia bacterium
GGGCGGGGCGGGCGGCGGATCGGTCGGCGAACGGGAACCGCGGGCCGGCTCTCGAAAACCTCACGTGGATGTCATCGCAATCGGAAACGCACCGGGACGGCCATCAGCGACCGGACCGCGATGCTGCTCTGCATCGCCGGCGACCACTCGAACCGCAGCGCGGCGGCGATCGCGGCCTGCTCCATCGCCGGCGTGACGTCGGAGTGGATCACCGAGGCCGATTCGACCCCGCCGTCGGCGCCGACGACGACGCGCAGCATCACGGTCCCCTCGATCCCCGCCTGTCGGGCGAGAGACGGGTATGCCGGGACGACGGCGCGCAGCAGGACGGGGGCGCGGTCCCAGGCGACGAACTCCGGGGTCTCCTGCGCGGGCATTGTGTAGACGGGAAAGTCGTCGAGGGTCCTGGGGATATTGACCGGGATATACGGATCATCCGTGCCCTCGCCCTTATCGATGATCGGCATCCGATCGATATCGGGGTGCTTGACGATATCCGGCTCGTCGAAGACGACAGGCGGCAGGGGATCGTCGACGAGGATCGTCGTGAACGGGAACGCCGGCCGGTACGGCTCGAACTCGAACGGCGGGACGAGCAGCGCGGCGGCGAGGTGCAGCATGACCGCGGCGCCGAGCGCCTCGGCGAGATACCTCGTGTAATGCTCCTTCAGCCGGGCCTGGGCGGTGACCATCTCCGACCTCCCTGCGAATGCCTCGGCGGGGTCGTGCGAAAGCGGATCCTCGGGCTCGGTCGGTGAATGTGCGGGGGGTACAGTATCCGCGGCTGGGGTCCCGCCTGAAAGATAATACACGGAGGCCCGGCAGGCAAACGGAACGGATGCCGCAGGATCAAGATCTAGAGGTTCCAGTATGTCCTGAGACCTCGTTCGACACAGTGCCGGTTTCGTAGAAGTCGATGAGCGCGCTCGAGTCGCAGATTATTCCCGGACCGGCGCGTCCGGTCTTCCGAACATCCCCCATTCCGCCACCCTCTCCCGAAGCTCGGATACGCTCATGCCAAGGATCTCGGCCCCTCTGCTCATGCTGATCATGTTCTCTTCGACCGCCTTCATGACGAGACGGCTGAGGCGATCTTCGACGAAATCCGCCCTGTCCAGGAGAGACGGCTCCTCCCGGGCGGTCAGATACGCCTCGGGCTCTTCCCTGAACTCCAGCCGCCGGTCATGCCGTTCGTTATACGACTTGATGAACATCGAGAATATGGAGCCGTCGGCGATCTCTTCATCGATCAGCCGGTGGAGGACGGTCTTGTAGCTGACGTTGAAAAGCCGCTTGATGCGCAGGACGCTGTCCACCCAGGACAATCCCCTGCTCTCCGACCAGACCCTCTCGAAGTGCTCCCGGGGCATGAGGAAATGGCCGGCGAAGATATCGGCCTGTCTCTCCTGCCCGGGGTCCTCGACCACCTGGTCGGAGACATAGGATTCCTTGTGCAGCAGGAGATGACCGAGCTCGTGCGCGGCGGTGAAGATCTGCCTCTCGACCGGAATGGATCGGGCACTGTTGACCGCGATCGCAGGCCCGCCGTCCTCCCGCCCGACTGAAAGCCCGAAGAAGGTTCGCAGGGATGATTCCAGCATCAGAATCTTTATTCCGGCCCTCTCGAACAGACCGCTGATGTCGTTGATGCAGTCTTCCGGGCCCAGGCCGAGCGCCGACCGCGCCCCACCGGCCGCGCCGACGGGATCGGCGATGTCGCGCAATGAGTCGGGAAGGTTCCACTGCATGCGCTCCCCGACGATCTCCTCGATCTCGTTGAAGTCCTCGAGCCACCGCGCAACATCGACCGCGATCTGCTCCCGCTCCGCCCTTTCTGCGGCGGTCATGGCTTTCCGCAACCGGAATCGAAGCGCCCGCAGGACGGGAACCTCGGCGACGATATCGAATACCGGGACATCCAACGCATCGGCGAGCGCCTCCAGGGTGGCCCTGCGAGGTTCGGACGCGCCGGTCTCGAGGTTCCGGTAGGCCACGCGGCTTATTCCAGCCAGTTCGGCGAGCCGTCCCTGGGTCATCCGCCTCATCTTCCTCAGGCGGCGCAGGTTTATGCCGATGGCGCCGATCATTCTCTACTCCCTTCCCCTGAAACATATTCTAGCCGAGACTTGTCAAATAGTAAATAGCAAGGATTATGACAAGTATGTCTATTCGCATCGATTTACGCATGAAGGGCATCTGCCTGTATCGTAAAGAGATGACAGATGTTGCCTTTTCCGGGGGATTGGGGTACAGTGTTCTCCATCCTGACCACGAGGGGGATTAGATGGGCCCGTTCAACTTTCCCTGGCTGACATTCCTGGCGTTCGTCGTGATCGACATCAGCATCCTGATCGCGATCGTCTGGGCGATCGTCGACATCCGCCGCGAGCGGCAGCAGTAGGCGACCGGCAAGGGGGGAACCCGTGACAATGCTCCAGGCGTGCATCGCCGTCCTTTTCGTATATATAGGCGTGCTGATGGGGATCGGGCTGTGGACGCAGCGCCGGACGCAGTCCGCCTCGGACTTCATCCTCGGCGGGCGGACGATCGGGCCGTGGGTGACGGCGCTCCCGTTCATCGCCGTCTACTTCAGCTCGGTGCTGATCATCGGGGGCGGCGCCTTCGGGTACATGTACGGGATGGCGACGATCTGGGTCGGC
>JAQVGR010000385.1 GCA_028696635.1 Candidatus Krumholzibacteriia bacterium
TCAGAAAACGATATTCCCCCTTTTGCACGACACCGTCAAGGAGGATTTCCTCGCGCGAGCCGACGAGCCGCCCCAGCGTTTCCTCTCTGATCCTCCGAACGACGGCGTTGAGCCTATCGAGCCGATACGCCTTCTCGGCCGGTGGCACGTCGTCCTTCGTGCGGGCTGCGGCGGTCCCTTCCCTCGGAGAGTATTTGAACGTGAAGGCCGAATCGAAGCGGACCCGTTCGACGATCTCGACCGTGCGTTCGAAATCCTCGCGACTCTCGCCGGGAAATCCGACGATGATATCGGTGGAGAAGGAGATACCGGGGATCTCCGCCCGGGCTCGATCGACGATCGAGCAGTACTGCGCGGCGGTATATCCCCTGTTCATCCGCTTGAGGACGTTGTCGTCACCCGCCTGGAGGGGCAGATGCAGGTGCGGACAGATCCGACGGCTTGCGGACATCAACGCGAACAGTGAGGGATCGACATCGCGCGGATGCGTCGTGAGAAATCTGATCCTCGCCAGCCCCGTCTCCCTGAGTATCAGTTCGAGAAGATCGACGAATCCCCCGTCGTCCTCCCGGTATGCCATGACGTTTTGCCCGAGCAGGGTCACTTCCCGCGTCCCCGCGTCTTCGAGCAGCCGCAGTTCCCGCATGATCTCGCCGGCCTTCTTGCTGCGGATCGGGCCCCGCACGTACGGGACGATGCAGTACGAGCAGTAATTTTCGCATCCTCTCGTGATTGACAGGTATCGGGAGACGGAGCCACCGCCGGACTCGCTCAGGCCGTAGGTGACACCGCCGTCCCGTGAGAGCATCGTCGCCGTGCCTCCACCCCCGCATCGCGAAACGATGGCGGCGGCGAGTTCGCGATAGGTGTCGGGCCCCGCGATTATGTCGATCCCGGGAACGAGATCGCGCAGACGGTCGCCGAGACGCTGGGCCATGCAGCCGCAGACCACGTGAACCGCCTTCCGGTGACGGGAAAGGTCGTGCAGGCGTCCGATCGCCCTGCGTTCGGCGTGATCCCGTATGCTGCATGTGTTCACGAGGATCACATCCGCGCCGTCCGGTTCGGGGACGGCGGCGAATCCCTCTTTACGCAGCATCGACTCGATCACTTCGGTGTCGAAAGCGTTCATCTGGCAACCGAAGCTCTCGAGATACACGGTCCGCCCGGGAACGCTTGTCATGCGCCGACCTCCCGCGTGCCGCCGGACGCGACGTATCCGTAGAGATTCCCGCGCGAATAATGGGTCGGGAGGACCGGGACCAGGCGTCCCGAAAGCGATTCATCCGCCGGGACGAGCACCTCACAGTAATTTCCGGTGAGCGCCGTCGAGAAACGCGAACGCCCCCGCTGAGGCGGCTGTATGAGTGCGAGCTCTCTCGAACCGATCCGGTCCCGCATGAACGAAAGACGCTTCGCGCGTCCCAGCGATATCAGGGAACGGCTGCGTCGGTGTTTCGTCTCCGGATCGACCTGATTCCGCATCCCGGCCGCGGGAGTGCCGGGCCTCGGCGAGAACGGGAAGACGTGGAAATAGGTCAGGGGAAGTTCGGACGCAACCCTCAGCGTCGAGCGGAACCGCTCCTCCGTCTCTCCGGGAAATCCGACGATGATGTCCGTTCCGACGGCGATCCGCCCGGAGGCCTCCCTGATCCTCCAGATGCGGTCGGCGAACCGGGACGAGTCGTACGGCCTGTTCATCGCGCGCAGGATCTCGTCATCGCCGCTCTGCAGGGGAACGTGCAGGTGCGCCGCAACCCTCTCCTCGCCGGCCGTGAGATCGATGAGACCGTCGCCGATCTCGTTGACCTCTATGCTGCTCAGTCTCAGGCGCACACGTTTCGTCTGAGCGAGTATCCTCAGGATCAGAGATTCCAGATCGGTCCCCGCGTCGAGGTCGCGGCCGTATCTGCCAATATGAATTCCGGTAAGCACAATTTCCTCGAGCCCGTTCGATTCGAGCCGCGACACCTGGCTCACGACATCCCCTGGCAGGACGCTCCTGCTCGGACCGCGAGCTCTGGGGATGATGCAGTAGCTGCACGATGCGTCGCACCCCTCCTGTATCTTGATGAACGCCCGGGAATGACCAAGAAACTCTTCTATCGGTCCGTCGCACATTCCGGCGCCGTTTCCGTGGCCGATTCGCTGCTCCATGACGCGTGCGATCGAGAACTTTTCGCGGTTGCCGAGGACGATATCCGTCTCCCGCATCGCCGCGAGCGCCTCGGGCTGCGTCTCTGCGTAACATCCGGTGACTATGATCGTCGTTCCCGGCGAAGCCCGCCGCGCCCTACGGACTGCGTTGCGGCATCTCGCGTCGGTGCGTCCTGTGACGGTGCAGGTGTTGATGATATAGAAATCGGCCAGTTCACCGAACGGGCGGTGCTCCCAGCCGTGCCCGACGAGGAACTGCCGGATGCACTCGGACTCGTACTGGTTGAGCTTGCAGCCCAGTGTGGTGATCGAGAAAGATCCGGCACGTTCGCCTTCGCGCCCCATGAGTCCGGGCACCCCCCATACGCACGATGAGGGTGGCGTCCCACCCTCATCGCCCGATCTGGTTCTATCGCCGGCTCCGCCGGCGGCGTCATTCGGTGTCCTTCGGCTCTTCCGCTGCGGCATCGCCGGAATGCTCCGGCTCAGACGCTTCGAGGG
>JAQVGR010000386.1 GCA_028696635.1 Candidatus Krumholzibacteriia bacterium
GTTCGCCCTCGCACCGGGAGGAATGATGAGGCTTCCGGCTCCCGCTTCGCCCTGCGCGAACGCCCCCGGCGCCAGGATGAGAAGAGACACCGCCGCGGCCAGTAACAACCTGTACGCTCTTGCCATGATCTGCACTACTCCTTGTTCTCGGACTTCCTGCTGAAACATAATAACCTCTGCGATACCGGGTCAAGCACTTTGACCATGCCGGCTTACGGCACCCGGCTTCACGAATGAACTATTGATCGCTCGCTTATCGGAGCACGACCACCTTCCCCGTGACCGTTTCGGCGCGGTGATACGAGTCGCGGAACGAGACCTCGAGCACGTAGAGGTATGTCCCGTTGGCGACCCGGTCCCCTGCCCAGTCCCGGCCGTCCCACCAGATGCTGTTGTACCCTTCCTCCCCGAGGATATCCCGATTCCAGATTTCGGCTCCGGACACGGTATAGATCCGCAGCGTCACGTCGGCTCCGCTGCTGAGCTGGAACACGAAATTGGTCGATTCGCTCAGCGGATTCGGCATGTTGAATACATCGGTCACGCTGAAGAGCCCCTCCTCGACGACCTCGAACTGCAGGGTATCGCTCCCCGTCGCGCCGAGGTTGTCGAAGGCGCGGACGACGACGGAATGCCCGCCCGGTTCGAACCCCTCGTGAAGGGGATATTCGATCCGCCCCCTCGTCGACGACTCATGATCGTACCGGAAGTACTCGGTCACGAAGACGGGGTACCCGCTCCCGTCGAACTCGAGAAAGATCGAGCTCTGCGGATCGGTCCCGAGGATCGCAACGCCGTCCTCGTCGCTGATCTCGGTGATCAGCATGGCCCCCGGCTTGACTCGGGTCGCCTGGCCCGAGAAGTAGGCGTCGACCTTCGGCGGCGCGGCGTTCGGGGGGGACCGTCGCCGCCGTGACGATGCGCAGCGTATCGATGGCGCCGACGGCGTCGGTCGCCGAGCCGGCGAGATAGCTGCGCACCCGCGCCCTCCTGCCGGTCCGGCACCTCAGCGGCACGACGAACTCCGCGCTGAACCTTCCCGCGGCGACGTCGACGCTCCCGCGGAAGACGTCCTTGCCGGGGAGCCGGTATTCGAGGATACGCGACGATCCCCACCACACGATCGGGTCGGCGATCATCTCCATCGACTCCTGGACGAGGATATCGGCGGTGCCGCTGAACGCGGCGTCGACCCGTCCGCCGCGGATCACGGTCCCGGCGACCGTGTACCGATATCCGGTCTCCATCGTGTCGATCAGGGCCGCCTCGTGCTCGACGGTCAGCGCGGGAAGCGCGAGGCTCAGCGCCGGATCGCCGAGAAGCGCATACTTGGCGTTGTTCGCCGTATACCGGTCGATCGAGGCGTCGGTCTTCGCGAGCATCAGCGCCCCGCCGACCGGTTCGGTATATGTGCTGTCCTTCGTCGCGAAGAGGTAGTCGAAGTAGAGGTAGTTGAGCTCGCGGTTCGGCACGAGGATCGTCGGCGCCACGCCGACGATTCCCGCTATCGCGCCGCCGCCGTCGAGGACGGTCATCTCCTGCCCCATGCTGCGGTGGTACGGCGACTCGAGGTCGCCCACGGTGCACGAGAAGGCGAGGAAGAGCGGGGCGCGCGCGCCGTTGGCGAGCGAATAGAGGTCGGACATCTGCATCACCCGCTCGTCGGCGAGCTGCTGCGGCGATCCGTGGCCGGCGTAGTTGATCACCAGCGCCCCGTCGCTCCATTCCTTGAGCAGGTCGTTTCGCGCCCCCGGCTTGAGATCTCCCACGAACGGATAGTGATGCAGATAGATCTTCCTGAAATCGACGAACGAGGGGAAGACCGGGTCTTCGACGGCCATCCATTCGGCGTCGACGGTGAAGTAGAAATCGTTGTCGGTCGAGGAGGAGTGCTCGTCGTCTGCGACGATGACGACCTTGTTGCGCCAGGGCCCCTGATCGGCCTGCGACTCGTACCTGATGATCCTGTCCACCCACAGGCGCGCCTCCGCCGCGGTGAGCGCCGGCATCCGGCCTATCGCGACGTCGATCAGCCGGTCGGGTCCCTCGTCGAGCTTGACGAGAAAGTCGTCGTCTTCTACGCCCTCGCTCTCGTACCGGATGTTGATGAAGACCGGCACGAGATCGTTCCCGCGGCCGAGTATGTTTTTCGCGTCGTAGGTGCAGTTGCCCAGGAGCAGGGCGTACCGCAGCACCGGCTCGCCGCCGACCCGGTGGGCGTCGTAGAGGAACTTCAGGTAGTTGCGCACTGCCAGCGGATCCTTCATCCCTCCGGAGAAGTTGGCGTAGACGTCCTCGATGTCGACCGCCCGCACGCGGGGGGAGGAGGCGTGGGGGAGATGCGACGAGCGGTGCGCCTGCAGATCCCGCGCGGCGCTCTGCAGCGACCCGTGATAGATGATCACCATGTCGACGGCCGGCTCATCGCGCAACGAGGGGAGGATCCCCGGCGAGAGGCTCGCGATTTCGATGCCGGGGCGCAGCAGCCCCGATTCGACAGATGCGTGATAATGCCGGGGCGTCCCGTCGAGGGCGTCCTCGAACTCGACGTCGAGCGATCCGCCGGCGACGGTCGCAGCCCAGCCGGTCAGCAGCACCGGCGCGGTCCAGTCGGTGGCGTCTATCAGGACGAGATCCTCCGCCTCGGGGAGATCG
>JAQVGR010000387.1 GCA_028696635.1 Candidatus Krumholzibacteriia bacterium
GCCAGGATCCCGGCGATGAACTGCCTGGCGAGGGGCGAGAGGCGGTGCGGGTCGTCCGCGTCGAAGAAGGCCGGTTTCCCGTCGACGGTGAAGAGGCTCACATGCGTGTGCATCCCGCTCCCCGCCTTGCCGAAGAGCGGCTTGGGCATGAACGAGGCGATCAGGCCGTACCGGTGCGCGATCGACTTGATGATCTTCTTGAGGATCACGACGTTGTCGGCGGTGGAGAGGGCGTCGCTGTAGCGGAAGCCGACCTCGTGCTGGCCGACCCCGACCTCGTGATGCGCCCGCTCGGAGTCGATGCCGAACGCCTTGAGCGCGACCATGATCTCCTTGCGGATGTCGCTCCCGATGTCCTTCGCGGAGGAATCGAAGTACGAGCCGGTGTCGAACTCGGGGGTGCTGATGCGCCCCCGCTCGTCGCGGTGGAAGAGGTAGAACTCGACCTCGGGGCCGGTGAAGAACTCGTACCCCATCTCGCGCGCCTCGCGGATGATCTTCTTCAGCACGGCGCGCGGATCCCCCTCGAAGAGGGCGCCGTCCGGGGTGTAGACGTCGCACATGAAGCGGGCGGTCTTCTTGCGGTCGCCGTCGACCGGCAGGACCGCGTAGGTCGCCGGATCGGGCATGAGGTACATATCGCTTTCCATGATCCGGGCGAATCCCCGTATCGACGAGCCGTCGAACCAGACCCCCCGCTCGAGCGCCGCGTCGAGGACCCCTAC
Organism: Candidatus Krumholzibacteriia bacterium; assembly: GCA_028696635.1. Lineage (GTDB taxonomy): Bacteria > Krumholzibacteriota > Krumholzibacteriia > Krumholzibacteriales > Krumholzibacteriaceae > JAQVGR01. The sequence goes on from JAQVGR010000387.1 coordinate 726, forward strand.
CGGTATCTCGATCGACTTGAGCACTCCGAAGATGTCGGTGAACTCGAGCTCGACGAACATCACCTCGTCGTCCTGGACCCTTTTGAGTATCTCTTCCAATTGAACGACCTCCTCGTCTGCGCCAGAGAGGACTCAACGGTTTCGCTTCCAAAGGATTGAACGGGCGCTCCTGCGAGCAGTCCCTCCCGCGGGAGGGACGATGCGGACACGTCAGTTTGTACCGCAGCGGACCGTTCATGTCCAGATGAATCGGTGCCGGTTCTCGAGCGAGACCGAACGTCGCATTCTTTTGAAACCTCCCCTTGACAGTTGCGTATATAGAATGTATACTGTGTATGTTCGATATATACAGCAGGGAGCGGACGGACCGTGTTCATCGTGATATCGCACTCGAACCCAGACCCGATGCACAAGCAGGTCACCGACCAGGTGAAGGACGCGATAGCGCGCGGTCTGCTCAGCGCGGGGGAGAAGCTCCCCTCGATACGCGAGATGTCCAGGGAGCTCTCGATCAGCCCCATCACGATCAAGCGTTCCTACCGCGACCTCGAGCGGGAGGGGTTCATCGTGACCAGGGCGGGGCTCGGCTCCTTCGTCGCCGACGTCGATTTCGGGGCGCTGCGCGGCGAGAAAGAGGGGGAAATACGCCGCGAGCTCGTCCGCATCGCCGCGGCGGCCGCCCGGTACGGCATCCCTCCCGCCAGGCTGCGGGCTTTGATCAAGGAGATACAGGAGGAGGAATGAGATGGACAGCGTTCTCGAGGCGACGGGACTCACCAAGCGCTACCGGGCGTTCGCCCTCGACGGCGTTTCCCTCGAGATCCCGAAGGGGACGATCCTCGGGCTGATAGGCCCGAACGGGGCGGGGAAGACGACGGCGATCCGTCTGCTGATGAAGATGGCGCGCCCCGATGCGGGCTCGATACGGATCTTCGGGCTCTGTCTGGAGCGCGACGAGGTGGCGATCAAGAATCGCATCGGGTACGTAGGCGAGGAGCAGCTCTACTACATGAATAAGCGGGTCTCCTGGACGGGGAGGTTCGTCTCGCGGTACTTCGAGCGGTGGGATCAGCCGCTGTTCGACCGTCTCCTCGAGGAGTTCGAGCTCGATCCGTCGCAGAAGGTAGGGAAGCTCTCGAAGGGGATGAAGGTCAAGCTCTCCTTCGCCATCGCCTTCGCGCACCATCCCGATCTGATGATCCTCGACGAGCCGACGGCGGGGCTCGATCCCGTGATACGGCGCGAGATGCTCGATCGGCTCCTCGCGTTCCGCGACGAGCGGGACGGCTCGGTGCTGATATCCTCGCACATCACCGACGACATCGTCAGGATCGCCGACCACGTCGCCTTCATCGTCGACGGACGGATCGCGATACACGCCGAGAAGGACGAGATCCTCTCCCAGTGGAAGCGAGTGCATTTCCGTCCGGGCTCGCTGGACGGCGCAATCGTGTCGGGGCTGCGCTGCGTCGAGGCGCACGCCTTCGGGAGCACCGGCGTGACGAACCGGTACGGAGACGTCGCCCCGATGCTCTCCGGGCCTATAGCCTCCGGCGACGTCAGGGTCGAGAACGTCAGCCTCGACGACGTGCTGATCGCCTTCGTCAGGGACGGGAGGGATCGATGATCGGCATCATGCGCAGAAACATGGTCTACTATCTCGTCTATGGCGGTCTCTTCCTCTTCATCCAGGCGGCGATGTGGGTCGTGGCGATCGAGCGGCTCTCCCCGGCGCTCGCCATGATCAGCTCGTTCTATCTCTTCTTCATGGTCGTCGTGCCGGCGATGAGCGCAGAGGCGATCGAGGAGAAATACGGGGGATACGCCTTCCTCGCATCCCTGCCGCTGAGACTCGAGACGGTCGTGATGGCCAAGTTCGCGCTGCCGCTGATCGCGCTGGCCGCCGGCACTGCTTTCGGGCTG
>JAQVGR010000388.1 GCA_028696635.1 Candidatus Krumholzibacteriia bacterium
CAGGCTCGCGGAGAGGTTCAGTCTCCCCGTCCGGTACCGGCTCGTATCCGAGGACGAATACCTTCGGTCCCTGCGCCTCGATACGGATCGTGCCGGAGACGGGACGCTCGCGGCGGGCGCGGACGCCGCAGCGACGGGGATGGGAGCGTACGCCGCGATCAGCGGCGCCGTCGAGCCGGACTGGGACAACTTCGACAGCGTCTTCCCCGACGCCCTGGGATATATGACCTTCTCCAGGGTCGCGTTCGATTCCGGGCGCACCCAGGCGCTGGTGATATTCTGCAACGCCTACCGGTGCAGCGGGATCCTCGCCCGCCCGGGGACGCGCGATATCGCCTTCTTCAACAGAATGGACGGAGTCTGGGAGCTGGTCGGCGTGGCGCAGGGCCTGAAGGCGATCGATTGATAACCCGCTTCGACCGGCGCGAGATCGTGAATCTCGATCTGCAATTCGTGAAGCGGCCGATCCGGAATAAACGGGGGCGCTCGTCTACTCGATGATCGCTTTCAGCACCGTCTCGGCCGCCCGGTGCGTCCGCGTTCCCGCCGCGGCCCCGCCGGCGTTGACGGCGACGGCGACGCCGGCATCCCCGGCCGGAAGGAAGTACATCACCGCGTAGAAGTAGTCGTTGCTGCCGTTGTGCCAGAAGAGCGTCCCGTCGTACGTACGAGCGACTCCGAGACCGCAGGCGTAGCCGCCGACGGGCGCGTGGAGGGTGTCGAAGGACGCCTGCGTCAGTATGCTCGGCCGCCCCAGGCGGGCGGCCAAGTGAAGCTCCACGAATTCCGCGAGATCCGACACGCTCATGCTGATGAACCCCGCCGGCTCGAGGAATTTGATGCTCGCCGGCTCGACGGAGGGATCGACCGGCCGGTAGGAAGCACCCGCCGGCTCGTGCCCGCACGGCTGATCGTCGTCGTGCTCTCGCGGCCAGCCGTAATGAACCTCCATCGCGAGCGGTTCGAAGAGGAGCGAGTCCATCAGAGCCCGCCACCCCGTCCCCGTCGCCGACTCGGCGACTGCGGCCGCGATCACGTAACCCGCGTTCGAGTAGCGGAACGTGCCCGGCGTTGCGGCGGGAGGCAGCTTCAGGACCCAGCGTGACGCCTGAAGGCGCTGTTCGGCGAGCGTGCCGGCGAAGATCGGGACCGCGCCGATGTCCTCGTCGGCCGGGACCCCCGCCCTGTGGCGAAGCAGATCGAGCAGGGTGATGTCCCGGTACAACGGGTGGATGGAATCGGCGAGACCAGGGATGAAGTCGGCGGGGCCGGCGCTCCACGACAGGGCGCCGCCTTCGACGAGCGAGGCGATCATCGTAGCGGTCATCGATTTTCCGATGGATCCGATGTGGAAGAGGTCGCCGGCGGCGACGGCGCTGTCGCTCCCCGCGCAGCGGACCCCCGCCGCCCGGATGTCGACGATAGATTCGTGCGTGACGGCGACACCCGCCGCGCCGGGGATCCCGTGCACCTCGACGAGCCGGTGAATCTGGCCGCTCAGGGACGGGTCGACGGGCGGGGCCGGCTGCACGGGATCGGACGAGTCGCACCCGGCGAACAGTGCGATGAAAACGGCGGGAAGCAATCGTCCGAGGTTCGTTCGGGCGGGTCTTGCGTTCGAATCGCCGGCTCTATTCCTCAATAAGCCCCTCCATCGCGGCAACCGCGTAGGTGCACACCATGTCGCCGGTCACGTTGTTGGCCGTCTCGAACATGTCGAGGATCGGGTTGATGCCGAGCGCCAGGGCGACGATGACGGCCGTCTGCGCGCCGTCGAGCCCCATGTTGCCGAGGATGATGAAGAGCAGCATGAGGCTCCCGCCGGGGACTCCGCCCGCGCCGATGGAGGCGAGCACCGTGGTGATGACGAGGATGACGAGCCGGCCGATCCCGAGGTCCACGCCGAACATGTTCGCCGCCAGCACGGCGAACATCGGCAGGTGGACGCACACGCCGTCCATGTTGATCGTCGCGCCGAGCGGCAGGGAGAAGCTCGAGAGTTCGTTTCTGATCCCGAGCCGTTCCCCGGCGGTCCGCAGGGTGACGGGCAGGGTCGCGGCGCTGCTTCTGGTGATGAATGCCGTGATGATAGCCTGCTCCATGTTCTTCATGATGCGGAACGGGTTGCGCCTGGCGACGAGGGCGAGCAGGACAGGGTAGACGACGAGCGTCATGCAGAGGATCCCGAAGACGACTCCGATGGTGACGCTCACATAGGGCCCCGCGATGTTCGGGCCGTACACGCCGAAGTTGACGATCGAAAGGGCCAGCACGCCGATCGGGGCGTATTCGAGGATCCAGTCGACCATCTTGAATATCGCGTCGCGGACACCGGAGAGGAAATCCAGCACCATCTCCATCTGCCTGACGCGCCCGGGGTCATCGGCCGCCTCCATGACGATCCTGATGCTCAGGCCGAACAGCACGGCGAATACGATGATCGCGAGAAAGTTGCCGCTCGAGAGCGCCTGGAACGGGTTCTGGAACATCCCGATGAGCAACTCGATGAACGAGCCGCCGGACCGCGCCTCGTCGGCGATGGCGTCCGTCGAGCCGCCGAGGCCCTTCGCTATCTCCTGCCATCCCTGTATCGTTCCGCCGCCGCCGGGATTGATGGCCAGGGCGAGGATCGCGCCG
>JAQVGR010000389.1 GCA_028696635.1 Candidatus Krumholzibacteriia bacterium
CGGCGCCGCCGGCTGCTCGGCCGGGCCGACCTCGTTTCGGGGGCGGCCTGCCGCGACGAGCTGCTCACCGCTCTCTGCGAGGCCGATTTCACCGCGGTGCACGGAGCCACGATCGACGGCTCGTGCGGCTTCGAGGGAGACGCGGTCGAGCTCCTCGAATCGCTGCTGGCCGCCGGGACGATCGCCGGGGGGGTGCTCTACTCGTGCGGCCCCGCCGGGATGGTCCGCGCCCTCCAGGCCCGCGCCGCCGGCGCGTTCAGCAGGCACTGGACCTCTCTCGAGGCGGTCATGGCGTGCGGCGTCGGCGCCTGCAGGGGATGCACCGTCCCGGTGCGGGGCGGCGCCCTCAAGGCGGTCTGCAGCGACGGGACCGTCTTCGACGCGGCGGATATCGACTGGGAGGGGTGGCAGGAGTGAGCGCCTTCCTGATGACTACGATCGGCCGCGCGACGCTGAAGAACCCCGTCCTGCTCGCCTCCGGTCCGGCCGGGTACGGCCTCGAGTACGAAGGGCTCGTCGATCTCGGGCGCGTCGGCGCGGTGGTGACCAAGACGATCACCTTCGAGCCGCGAGCGGGCAATCCGGGGCGCCGGCTGCAGGAGACCGGCGGCGGCCTGCTCAACAGCATCGGGCTCGAGAACGTCGGCGCGGCTGTCTTCTTCGCAGAAAAGCTCCCCGCCCTCTCGGAGGCGGGGATCTCCGCCGTGGTGAGCCTCGGCGCCGAGGACTGGGACGATTACCGGCGCCTGCTCGAGGCGGCCGGCCGGGCCGCCGTCGATATCGTCGAGCTGAACCTCTCGTGCCCGAACGTCGAGCGCGGGGGGATGGCGATCGGCGCCGACCCGGAGCTGGTCGCCCTCTACGTGCGCCACGCGAGGGACGCCCTCGGCGAGGCGACGGTGATCGCCAAACTGACCCCGAACGCGGCCGACATCGTCGCGCTCGCCCTCTCCGCCGAGCAGGCGGGGGCCGACGCCGTCACGGCGATCAACACCGTGGTCGGCATGGACATAGATGTCGAGCGGCGCAGGCCCGTCTTCGGCCGGGTGCGCGCGGGGCTCTCAGGTCCGGCGATCATGCCGATAGCGCTCGACGCCGTCTGGCGGATCTCCCGCGCGGTCGACATCCCCGTGATCGGCTCGGGGGGGATCTCGAGCGTCGGGGACGCGCTGAAGTTCTTCCTGGCCGGCGCCCGCGCCGTGCAGGTGGGCACCGCGCTCTTCTACGACCCGGCGCTTCCCGCCGCGATAGTGGACGCCCTCGAGAAGGACGGCGTGCCGCCGCCGCTGCCGTGATCCCGCCGGCCCCGTTGACGAAAGGACGCCGATGAGACAGTCAGGAGCGGCGCCGCAGGTGATCGCGGCGCTCGATGTGGAGAGCAGGCTCGCCGCGATCGGCCTCGTCGCCAGCCTGCGCGGGACGATCGGGCTGTTCAAGGTCGGCAGCCGCCTGTTCACCGCCGAGGGGCCGGGGATGATCGCCGAGATCACCGAGGCGGGGGGCTCGGTCTTCCTCGATCTGAAGTTCCACGACATCCCCGCCACCGTCGCCGGCGCCGTGCGGGCCGCCTGCGCTCTGCGCGCATTCATGATGACGATCCACGCGGCGGGCGGGGCGGCGATGATGCGCGCCGCCGCCGAAGAGGCGGCGGCGCACCATGCCCGCACCGGCCTGCCCAGGCCGCTGCTGGTCGGCGTCACCGTGCTGACCAGCATGAGCGGGGCCGACCTCGCCGAGGTCTCGGGGTACGAGGGGGCGGTCGAGGATCTCGTCCTGCGCCGCGCCGTTCTGGCGCATGAGGCGGGGCTCGACGGGGTCGTCGCCTCCGTCGCCGAGACGGCGCGCATCCGCGCCGAGCTCGGGCGGCGCTTCGTCATCGTCACGCCGGGGATACGCCCGGCCGGCGCCGGGGCGGGGGACCAGAAACGCACGGCGACCCCCCGCGAGGCTGCGGAGGCCGGCGCCGACTACCTCGTCGTGGGGCGGCCGATCAGCGAGGCCCCCGACCCCGCCGCGGCGGCGACGGCGATCGTCGCCGGGATCGCAGGGGCCGCCTCGTGAGCGCCACCTGGCAGGCGGCGCTGATCTTCGCGCTCGTCTACGCGGGGCTCGTGGTCTTCCAGCGCCGGCGGTGGCTCGTCGCCTGGGCGGGGATCGCCGTCGCCGCCGCCGCGGGGCTGATCGGCCCCGTCGAGATCTTCCGCGCCGTCAACTGGAACGTGATCATGATCTTCTTCGGCTCGGTGCTCGTCGCCGAGATGTTCGTCTATTCGCGGATGCCGCAGGCGATCGCGGACACCCTGATCAACCGCTCGTCGAGCCTCGGGGCCGCCCTGATGCTCGTGATCGTCTTCGCCTCCATCTTCTCGATCTTCATGGACAACGTCGTCACGGTGCTGATCATCGCTCCGATCGCCCTGCATCTCACCCGCACGGCGGGGGTGTCGCCGGCGCCGGTGATCGTCGCCCTGGCCGTCGCGTCGAACCTGCAGGGGATGGCGATACTGATCGGCGACATGCCGAGCATGCTGCTCGCGGCGAAGGAGAAGATGTCGTTCCTCGACTTCTTCTGGCAGGGAGGCAGGCCGGGGATCTTCTGGTTCGTCGAGCTCGGCGCCGCGGCCGGGATGGCC
>JAQVGR010000390.1 GCA_028696635.1 Candidatus Krumholzibacteriia bacterium
TCTCGATCGTCGAATACGGACTCAACGAGATACGGCTGCGCGCGCGCGTCGAGCGGCCGTGCCTCATGGTGATGAGCGAGATCCACTATCCGGACTGGCGCGCCGTCGTCGACGGCGCTGCGCGTCCCGTCATGCGCGCCGATTACTGCCTGCGTGCGCTGGCTCTCGAGGCGGGAGATCACGATATCGTTCTCGAGATGCACCCCGATCTGCTGCGGCGTTCCCTCGCCCTGTCGATCGCCTCGCTGCTCGTCGCCGCTGCCGCCGCGGCGGGTGCCGGGCGTCTCTTCGAAAGGAAGGTGTCCTGAGGTGCGTGCACTGGTCGTCGTCCCGACATACAACGAGAAGGAGAACATCGCGGGGATCATCGAGGCGGTGCTCGGCGTCGCGGAGGACATCGACATACTCGTCGTCGACGACAGCTCCCCCGACGGCACGGGGGCGATCGTCGACCGCATCGCGGCCGGCGAGCCGCGCGTTCACGTGATCCATCGCGAAGGGAAGCTCGGGCTCGGCTCGGCGTACATCCGGGGTTTCGTCTGGGCTCTGGCGAAAACCGACGCGAAATTCATGTTCGAGATGGACGCCGATTTCTCGCACGATCCGGGGGCGATACCCGAGTTCCTCGAGGCGATCGAGGATGCCGACGTCGTGATCGGGTCGCGCTACCTGCGCGGCATCACCGTGATCAACTGGCCGCTCAGCAGGCTGATCCTCAGCTACGGGGCGAACATCTACACGCGCATCGTCACCGGCCTTCCCCTGAAGGACTCGACGGGGGGGTTCAAGTGCTTCCGGCGCGAGGTGCTCGCCCGGCTCCCCCTCGAGAGGATACGCAGCGACGGGTACTCCTTCCAGATCGAGATGAACTTCTTCTGCTGGAAGAAGGGGTTCCGCATCCGGGAGATTCCGATCATCTTCACCGACCGGCGGGTCGGCATCTCGAAGATGTCCAAGCGGATCGTCCGGGAAGCGGCTTTCATGGTCTGGCGGCTGCGGTTCATGAGACCCTCACGATGGAGATAGCCGCGCGGCCGGCATCGTATGGATCTTTCGATCGTCATCGTCACCTACAACAGCGGCGAGGCCGTCATGCGGTGCCTCGAGTCGCTCGAGGCTCATCCGCCGTCCGTCGCCTCAGAGACGATCATCGTCGACAACGCCAGCTCCGACGGGACGCCGGACCGGGTGCGCTCCCGGTTCCCACGCGCGACCGTCATGGCAGGCGCGGTCAACCGTGGATATTCGAAGGGGGTCAACGCGGGGATGCGGACGTCGTCCGGCCGCTGCATTCTCGTTCTGAACCCGGACATAGAGGTGACCGAAGGCTCGATCGACCGGCTCGTCTCGTTCATGGACGCCCATCCGCGGGCGGGGATCGCCGGGGCGAAGCTGCTCTGGCCCGACGGCCGCGTGCAGCCGTCGTGCCGGGCGTTCTACACGGTGCGGGCGCTCCTGCTCCGCCGCACGTTCCTCGGACGTCTCTTCCCGCGGGCCCGCGCCCTGCGCGAGCACCTGATGAGCGACTACGACCACGGGACGGCGCGCACGGTCGACTGGGTCATCGGCGGCTGCATGATGGTCCGTCGCGAGGCGCTCGAGGCCGTCGGGCCGATGGACGAGCGCTTCTTCCTCTATTTCGAGGACACCGACTGGTGCTTCCGGATGCGGCAGCACGGATGGGAGGTGTGGTACGCCCCGGAATCGGTGATGATCCATCGATGGGAGCGCTCCAGCGCAAAGTCGATCCTCAGCGGGCCGTTCGTCAACCACCTGCTGAGCATGCTGCGGTACTACGAGAAATGGAACGCGATGTTCCGCTTCATGCGCCGCCATCGCGGCGTGATCAAGACGTCCCTGTTCGCGCTCTCGGACGCCGTCATGATCAACGCGGCCTTCTTCTCTTCGTATTTCCTGCGCGGATCGCTGCAGCGCTTCTTCATCAACGAGCTCTATCCGCTCGACTGGTATCTGATATTCATAGTCTTCTTCAACCTCGTGTTCATCCTCACCTTCACGGCGACGGGACTGTACCGCCTGCGCCGCGAGACGGAGACGGCCGAGGAGCTCGCCGCGGTCGTCCGGGCGACGATGATCGTCTTCGCCCTTCTGCTGACGGCGACATACCTCACCCGGATCAGGATCTTCTCGAGGGCCGTGCTGATCGGGCAGGCGTGTTTCACCGTGGTCCTCGTCACGGCGGCCCGGCGGGGGATCCGCGCCGCGCATCGGAGGCTCGTCGCGGCGAGCTTCGATCTGAGGCGGGTTCTGCTCGCCGGATCGGAGGAGGAGGCCGCCGGCTTTATCGATCTTCTCGCCGGACGGCCCGAGGCGGGGATCGACATCGTCGGCCGCGTGGGGGACGGCGAAGGGGCGCTCGGCCCCGCGGAGGACCTCGCCGCGATCGTGGACCGGTTCCAGGCGCAGGAGGTCGTCCTGTTCCCGTCGATGACGTCGCGCGAGCATCTGCTGCCGCTGCTCGCCGGCCCGGCCGCCGGATCGGCGCGCCTGCGGATCGTTTCGCCGATCGCCGGCGTCGCGGGGCCGCTGCTGCGCTCGGAACGGATCGGATCGCTCGACCTTCTCGCGATAGACCGGCGGGCGGGGCTGCCCGCCACGCGCGCGCTCCAGC
>JAQVGR010000391.1 GCA_028696635.1 Candidatus Krumholzibacteriia bacterium
GTTGCAGGCGCGATCGAGGAGATTCTCATCCGCGCGCACGTTGTCCGGCGACTGTGGCACGCCGGTTGCGTTTCTGTGTCGGCACGATGAGAGCAGGAGTAATGAATAGGGCACCCCAAGTTCTTGCAGCATTCCTGATCGCGAGCTTTACGTTCGTTTCGTCCTGCGAACAGAAAGAGACGATCGTATACGTGCCGAGGGAGGTCCCAGCGGATTGCCCTCCCTCGGCACCTCGCGGCGTCTACGCCGTCAACCTCGACGGCTACATATCGATATGCTGGTATCCGAACCCCGAGGACGACGTCGTGGGTTACGATATATGGAAGAACGACGAGCTGTACGGAGAGTACCAGTGGATCGGCACGGTCGACCGCGAAACTCCCGAGCCGTTCCAGTACTGCTTCGATTACACCACACCGTACAACCAGCAGTTCTTCTACGCCGTGTCCGCATATGACGAGGACGATAACATCAGCGAGCTGAGCTACGAAGAGGTCACCGCGACGCCGCGGCCCGAAGGGTTCCTGCGGTTGCGCGACCGCGACTCGAATCCGGCGACCAGCGGATACGATTTCTCCACGCTCAGCGACGTCCCGCAGGCGTGGGATCTGGCGGGCACCGATATCTGGTTCGACGGCGGCGAGGCGAATTTCTTCTACACATATATGCCGCGTGTGATGATACAGGATTACGGATACGCGGCCGGATTCGACGATATCAACTATGCGCCGATAGAGGGCTTTTCGCCGACAGGATCGGTCGAGGTGATCGAGAATCACGTCTACATGCTGAGGATCGGCGAGGCGGACGGCGATCACTACGTGAAGCTGTGGATATACGGTGTCGGCGGTGCCGGCGACTCCTATGCCGAGTTCTGGTGGGCCTACCAGACCGATCCGTACAACCGCGACCTGATCCCCGGACCCGGAGCCGGGGATTCCGGCCCATCGACGATCCCCGCCGCAGGCGAGACCTTCGGCGTGAAGCGGATAGAAGGAGTTCCGAACGGTCGACGTGTCCCCCCGACGTCAAAATCGGGTAGCCTCGATGAGGAGGATTTCCTGCAGCGGCAGAACACCTTACCTTAAGCTGGCACTTAAATAAGGTTTCCGTTACCCGGAAGGTCGACCGAAGGGGAGAGTGAAGCTAAGCGATTGTCGAACAGGGGCGGCATGAGATCTTCACTCTCCCCCGATCTTTTTGGCCGCCCATTTCTCTTGCCGCATCCGTCCCGCCCCCGTATTATTCATCGATCATGCGTGCAATTACCGCGATCATAGCGTGTTCCCTGTGTGTCGGCGCGCCGGCCGCGGCCCAGCGGATCGACGGTGCGCCGAGACCCGCTCATCCGCGCGGCCCCTCGGCCGGACTCTTCCAGCGGGAGGCGGCGTCACGCATGCAGGGCGGCACCTTCGCGCCGGTCGACACACTCGACCTGCTCGTCATCCGCGTCTCTTTTGCCGACCTGGGATTCGACGAGGCGGTTCATGATTCGGTCTACTTCGTCAACGAGCTGCGCCATCTGCGCGAGTACTTCATCGGCGCATCGGGGGGGATCTTCGGGTTGGGGAGCGAGCTCGCCGCCGGCGTCACCGAGCTGAGCTTTGATGCGGCCTACTACGGGGACGAAGACCTGTGGGAGGAGCGGGTGGCCGAGATACTGATCGAGGTGGTGGCGAAGAACGACGGCGCTATCGATTTCTCGCGCTACGATGCCTTCGCCCTGATCCACGCCGGCGCGGGGCAGGAGACGGACTTCAGCGGCAACTCCTCCTGGCAGCTCTGGTCCGGGTTCATCGATCCGCTCGAGATGGCCGAAGCCCTCGCCGACACCCTCGGCACGCCGGGGATTCCGACCAACGACCTCGCCGGCGCCGACACCTTCTACATCGACAATGTCATGGTTCTCCCCGAGGACGCCTCGCAGGACGGGCTCGTCTTCGGCTCCCTCGGGATCTACTGTTACCAGGTCGGCATGCGACTGGGCATGATCCCCCTCTACGACACGACCCCGGGGGGATTCCCCGATTCGCAGGGGATCGGCGCCTTCGGTCTGATGGGATACGGGTTGTATAACGCCTCCGGGTTCATACCGGCGTTTCCCTGCGCCTTTCACCGCTACCTGATGGGATGGATCGAACCGATACGCGTCGCCGGCTCCGGCCGCATCCGTCTGACCGACGCGAGCGGCGCTTCGGGAGAGCCTCCCGCGCTCGCCCGGATCGACATCGGTCCCGCCGAGTACCTCCTTCTCGAGAACCGTCTCCACGACTTCGACCTCGACGGACGGTTCGATTTCGGGGACAGGAACGGAAACGGCATACCGGAGAACGAGGACACCCTGCTCGGCGCCGAGTTCGACTTCTTCCTGACCGCCACGACCAATCCGTACCGGTACGAGGAGATAGACGGCAGGCAGGTGAAGATCACCGACACGGGGAGCGGTCTGATGGTCTGGCACATAGACGAGACGATCATCCGCTCGCGCATCGCGGCGGGCTGGTATCCGAACGACGTTCCGCGCATGAGCGGGGTCGATCTCGAGGAGGCCGACGGGGTTCAGGACCTCGACAAGCCGGGCGGATCGTACGCGTACGGAGGCTGGGGCGATTCCTACCGCGCCGGAT
>JAQVGR010000392.1 GCA_028696635.1 Candidatus Krumholzibacteriia bacterium
GGGATCCGCTAACTGCTTGCGGCCCCGTTTCTTGCGGCTTGATTCCCAGTCCAGTTCATCGAAAGGTCCCGATCGATCCGCGGCGCGCGCCCGGCGGCGGGCGGCTGGCATAGATACTGCATATTCCGGGGAGGCGAACCGCACGCCGCGACCGGAGGGACGGCAGAGCACGAGGCACGCAGCGCGGTCAGGAACATCTCGATGGAAGAACGCATCGCATCTACCCGGGGCTTCAAGGTCTATTACGGCATCTATGTCCTGGCGGGGTTCGCCCTGCTGGCGTGGTTCGCCCGCACGATGCCCGGCGGCCACTGGCGCGACCTTCTCCTCTTCTTCACCCTGATCGTCATCGCCGACTCGGTGCAGATCTCGCTGCCGCGCGGCGGCGCCTCGATCTACGCCTCCTCGCCGATAGACCTGGCGGGGATCGTCCTGTTCGGCCCCGCCGTGATGGCCGTCTGCGAGGCCGCGGCGACGCTGGTGACCGAGGGGATCTTCCAGCGCCGGCCGCTGATCAAGGTCCTGTTCAACGTGCCGCTGCTGGTGATGACGGTGGGGATCTCGGGGATCGTCTACGAGTCGTTCGGCCCCCTGGCCGATATCGGCTCCCCCCTGTTCCTCGTGCCGCTCTTCGCCGCGGGGATCACCTACTACCTCTTCAACACCTGGTCGGTCAGTTTCGTGATCGCGCTGGACAGCTCGCGCAACCCGCTGCACGTCTGGCGGCAGAACTACATGTGGAACTTCTTCCACATCCTCGCCTTCCTGCCGGTCGGCGCGGTGATCGCCCTGCTCTACCGCAACAGCGGGCCCTGGACGATCGCCCTGTTCATCGTCCCGCTCTTCCTCGCGCGGTACTCGTTCCAGCTCTACCTCGACATGAGGGAGACCCACATCAACACGGTGGCCGCGCTGACATCGGCGATCGACGCCTCCGACCCCTTCACCCACGGCCACTCGTACCGCGTCTCGCGGTACGCGCTGCGGGTCGCCCGCGAGATGGGGCTCTCCTCGAAACAGCTCGAGACCCTCGAGTACGCCGCCCTGCTGCACGACATCGGGAAGATCGCCATACAGAACGACGTGCTGCTCAAGGTCGGCCCTCTGACCGACGAGGAGTGGAAGGCCCTGCGCTCTCACCCCGATATCGGCGCCGACATCGTCGAGCAGCTGAAGTTCCTCCGCGAGGCGGTCGACGTGATCAGATGCCACCACGAGCGCCCCGACGGCTCGGGGTACCCGCGGGGTTTGCGCGGCGAGGAGATCCCCGTGATGGCCAACATCCTCAACGTCGTCGACGCCTTCGACGCGATGACCTCCGACCGCCCCTACCGCAAGGCCCTGCCTATCGAGCGGGTCCTCGAGGAACTCGAGACGTACCGGGGGCGGCAGTTCCACGCCGAGGTGACCGACCTGATGCTGGGGATGTACCGCCGCGGTGAGTTCCCGATCATCGTCGAGGCCGACGCCACCACCGAGATCTACGACTCCCTCGTCGAGCATATCCAGATCTGATCCCGGCGATTCGCGTCCCGGGCCGCCCCCCCCTCCCGGCATCAGACTTTTCTTGACTGTTTCCGTCCGTTTCTGCTAAAATGCACTCGTTCTCAATCAGAAAGGAGTCCTGCCTTCGAACGGCGGCCTGTTCCTGATGGCGCCGCAGGGGCTTGTATTTTCTAAATCAGCGGATGACTCGGATTCACAGGAGAGATACCAGGGGGGTGCGATGATGATCAGACGCGCGATCGTTCTGATCGGGATCCTGGCGGCGGCCGCCGCCTGGACGGCGGTCAGCGCGCAGGACCTGATGCTGACCCCGATGGAGCTGCTCGGCAAGAAGCTCTTCTTCGACAAGATCTCGGTCCCGGCGTCGATGTCGTGCGCCGAGTGCCACGGGCCGAGCGCCGGGTTCACCGGGCCGGTCCCGGGAACCAACCTGCGCACGGCCGTCTATCCGGGGGCCGTCCCCACGAGGTTCGGCAACCGCAAACCGCCGACGGCGGCGTACGCCACCTTCGCCCCGATCTTCCACTACGACGAGATCGAGGGGCTGTTCATCGGAGGGAACTTCTGGGACGGCCGGGCCACCGGCGAGGTCCTCGGCAATCCCGCCGCCGACCAGGCGCTCGGGCCCTTCCTCAACCCGGTCGAGCAGAACATGCCGAGCAAGCAGGCGGTCCTCGAGGTCGTGGCGGCCTCGAAGTACGCCGGGCTCTGGGAGGAGGTCTGGGGAGAGCCGGTGATGTACGGCACCCCCGAGCAGATCGATGGGAACTACGGCCGGGTCGGCCTGGCGATCGCCGCGTACGAGGCCTCCGTCGAGGTCAACCCGTTCTCGTCGAAGTTCGACCTGTTCTGGAACAACCTCAATGACGCCGGTATGGACGTGACGGCGATCACGATGATGAACTGGACCGACTACCTCGGGTACGGCCTGAGCTATGACGAGACGAAGGGGCTCGCCCTGTTCAACGACGAGGGCAAGGGGATGTGCGCCCTGTGCCATGTCCTCACCAGCGAGGACGGCGTTCCGCCGCTCTTCACCGACTTCTCGTTCGACAACCTCGGCACGCCGAAGAACCCGGACAACCCGTTCTACCGGATGGACGAGGTCTACCTCGACGACG
>JAQVGR010000022.1 GCA_028696635.1 Candidatus Krumholzibacteriia bacterium
CGACATTCAGGGTGCTTTTCGTGCTGCTCGTGCTGGGCAACGAACGCCGCCAAGTCCTGCATTTCAACGTGACCAGGTCACCGACCGCCGAATGGACCGCCCGCCAGATCAGGGAGGCCTTCCCCTGGGACACCGCCCCGCGATTCCTGCTGCGTGATCGCGACACGAAATACGGCGACGAGTTCAGGCGAACGCTCGAATCGATGGATATCCGGGAGGTGCTGATCGCGGCCCGCTCACCCTGGCAGAACCCGTACGTCGAACGGTTGATCGGCTCGATCAGGAGGGAATGCCTGGACCACACGATAATTATCGGGGAGAATCACCTGCGAAGAGTGCTCAGGGAATACATACGCTACTACAACGAGTCCCGTACCCACCTCGGCCTCGAGAAGGATTGCCCGCATCCAAGGGTAGTCGAGCCGCCCGAGGCCGGCCCGATCGTCGCTAGGCCCATGGTCGGCGGTCTGCATCACAGGTACAGCGGAAAAACTGCTACGGACAACAAATCAAAATGAAATACAACGGTCGGAGAGAGCTTGGATGGAATATTTAGAAGGGACAGGCTAATTATCTATGATAATTCCTTATTGAAGCGAGCCAGAGATTCGAGTCATGTCGATTCTGAACGTATTCTTTTTATTGCATCTTGGAGGGCTTCAGCTTTTCTAAGGCCTGAATAGTATGTATCACAAGATCTTTGTACTGGAATAATCATTGACTCATTGTATGTAGTAAAGTCCTTGCTAAATATTTCGTTCTTATCGTTGAGTAAATAAACTGTTAGCGTAACCGAGCCTCTAATTATAGCATCATTGCTTAACATCTTAACTGCCACCCCGCCAGCAACTCCTGCAACTGCTGCTCCCACTAGAGGTTTAACAACATTACTATTATTTTCTGTCCATGTATTGTTTTTGATTGTACTGTGTCTTATACGATCTTTTGGATATAAATCAAGAATAGGAGTATTATCATCGTCTCTAGAAAAAATACATAGTTGTTTCCCCGGTATATCGACACAGATACCATAGCCGTGACTACCGTCAATCCACTCAAGCGATCTAGTAAAATTCGGCAACTCATTAAGCTTTGCTAAAAATAGGTTCTTGCATCGCCTCTCTTGGAAAAGAATGATTATACCGAACACTATGAGAAAAAGAAATATTGCCCCTAAAGCCCATAACCAAATTATTTGCCACCGGTCCATCAAAAGCTCCTATTAGAAAAAGATATGTTAATTATTTAAGTTGTCCTTAGTTGAAGTGCCGGAAAGACCACCAATGGGTGACCTTTTCCCATTTTACTGACCCGCCACAAGAGTTAGTCTTTCGAGTATGGCTCTTGCCCCCGACCTTGGACCAGACCTAGACGCATTTCCCCAGTCTCCGAGAGTCCTGCTTCCTGCTCCGCACTAGTCAGCACTGCGCATCGGATTTCTTTGTATTGAATCAGGCGATATTATATCACACTTCCCGCGTTTTGTGGATGAAATCTTCTCGTGCTCGGAGCCGGTATTCCTATCAGAATAGTCCGCTATTTGCTTCTGCTGGTGCCCCAGGTGCCTCGCCATCTCCTACAGCATCTATTCCTTGAATCCCACTGCCCCCCCCGATGCCCCCTGTCTAATCAGCCGAATATCCCCCAGTAACTCCTACCCCATAACAATTTGAGTGATTTGCCGGTAGGCGGATCGTAAGGGATAACATGCGGCTGGGTCGTCCTGTTTGTAAGACACTCATGAAAACCCCCTGCGATGCTAGACTGTCGAAAGCGAAGGTGACAGTTTCCACAGTCTCTCATACACAGGAGGTTCGGTAGCCATGATACACGTCGGCCTCGATATGCACAAAAAGTTCTCCGAGGTGGCGGTGGTGAAGTCCGACGGGAGGATCATCGACCGGCGGCGGCTGATCCATGCGGATAAGAAGGGAATACATGATTACTTCTCAGATCTTCCCGGTCCAGTGACCGTGACAATGGAATCGACCAGGAACTGGTACTGGCTCTATGAGCTGTTGGAAGAATACGCAGAGGTCAAGCTCGCAAACCCCAGGAAGGTGCGCCTGATCGCAGAGGCGAAGGTCAAATTGGACAAGATCGATGCACGGACACTCGCGCACCTTGAACGCACGGGCTTTCTGCCCGAGTCGTATATACCCCCTCGCGAGATACGCGACAAGCGGGAGCTTCTCAGGTACAGGGCCTCTGTGGTTGCCATTCGTACCGGCGTGAAGAACCGGGCACATGCTCTGATGGACAAGCTCGGCGTGATCCATCCCTTCTCGGACCTGTTCAGAAAAGCCGGCCGAAAGTTCCTCGCTTCGCTCGAGCTACGCCCGGTATATCAAAGAGCACTGGATGGATACCTGCAGCTCATCGAATGGCTCGATGAGCTGGAGCGCGAGGCGACGGCGGAGATAGCCAAAATGATCAAGGACAACGACGATGCAAAGCGGTTGATGACGATACCCGGGGTCGGAGTAATAACAGCGAACCTGCTACTCTGCGAGATCGGCGATATAGCGCGATTTCCCTCCGCGAAGAAACTCTGCTCGTACGGCAGCCTGACGCCGGGAACCAAACAGAGTTCCGAGCACATCTGGAATGGTCCGGTAGGTCGCAAAGGCAACCTCTATATCAAATACGCGATGATAGAAGCTGCGCAGCATGCGACCCACATGGATCCCGCCATGGGAGCGTTCTACGAAAAGATCAGGATCGGTAAGGGGAACGCGAAAGCCAGGGTTGCGGTTGCTCGAAAACTTCTTACAGCAGTCTATTACATACTCAAACGGAAAGAGTCATACAAGCCGAACTCATTGTGCACGATCCATCTGGGCAAACCCGCGTCGCTGCCTGGTCACCGCTGCATGGTAGACCGATTGTAAGACTGGGGAGCCCGCAGTCCGAATAGCGACTGCATGTTCGATACACAGAACGAATAGAAGATTGGAATCAAAGCCGAACAAGAGAGGGGACAATTATGTTGACACGGGGGTTTTCATAGAAGGCAGGCGGACTCGGAAACGCGCGAAGGCCCGGGCGATCGGCGTATAGCACCGCCGTCCACCCGGGCCTTCGCATGTTCATTCGCCCGTTTTGGCCTACTCGATATCCCCGATCGGGATCACCTCGAGCTCGCCGAGGTCCTTCAGCTGGTCGGCTGTCGCCTCGTAGTTCGTCAGGACGAGGATCATGTTGCCGCCCGAGCGGAAGTTCCCGGCCGCCGCCTCCCGCAGGTCCCCGGCGCCGACCGCGCCGACGCGGGTGCGGTAGGTCTCGACGAACTCGCGGCCGAGGCCGTAGAACTCGACCTCGGTCAGCCAGCGGGCGAGGTCGCCGTTCGTCTCGATCTCGAACGGGAAGAGCCCCGCGATGTAGCGCCCGGTGCCGGCGAGCTCGTCGTCGCCGACCGGCTCGGTCCTGATCCGCTCGACCTCTGCGAGCGCCACGTCGATGCACTCGCGGGCCGTGGCGTGCTTGGTGAAGGTGCCGACGGCGAAGTACCCGCCGCCGCGGTAGCGGCTGATCCCGCTGCGCACCCCGTAGGTGAGGCCGCGGTTGACGCGGATCTCGTCCATCAGCCGCGAGGTGAACCCGCCCCCGAGCAGGGTGTTCGCGACCTCGGCCGCGAAGTAGTCGGGGGCGTTCATCCCCCCGGCGAGGTTGCCGATCCTGATCTGCGTCTGCGTCATGTCGGGCTTGTCGATCACGATCACGCGGCGACCCTGCACCCGCGCGGCGGGAAGATCGGGAACCTTCGCGGCGGGGGCCTCTCCCGTCCAGCCGCCGAGCTCCTTCCCGACCAGCGTCATGACCTTCTTCGCGTCGACGTCGCCGACCACGGCGAGGATGCTCCCCTTCGGCACGTAGTGCGTCCCGTGGAACGAGACGACATCCGCGCGGGCGAGATCGCCGACCGAGCCGGGGTACCCCTCGACGGGGTTGCCGTACGGGTGGCCGGCGAGGAGGCGCCTCGTGAACTCGCGGCTCGCCAGGGCCCCGGGGTTCTCCTTGACCTGCTGCAGCCGGGCCAGGACGATCGAGCGCTCGCGCGCGAGCTCGTCCTCGGGGAAATCGGGGGCGGTGACGGCGCGGGCGAGGTGAGCGAGCCCGAGCGCCAGGTTGCGGGAGAGGAACTCCCCCGCCACGATCGTGTACTCCTTCCCCGCGTATGCCTCCAGACGCCCGCCGACCCCTTCGATCGCAGCCGAGATCTCCTCGGCGCCGAGCCCCCCCGCTCCCTTCAGCAGCAGGCCGGCGGTGAGGTTGGCCGCGCCTTCCCTGCCTGCCGGATCGAAGACCGAGCCGGCGGGGACCAGCAGCCGCAGGGTCACCAGCGGCACCTCGCGCGTCTCGACGACGAAGACCTTCAGCCCGTTATCGAGCGTGCGCTCCGCGGCCGGGGGCATCGTCACGTCCTTCATCCCGCCGGCGGCGGCAGGGCCCGCCAGGGCGGCGGCGAGGATCATCAGTGCGACTATCCGTTTCATCATCTGTTCCTCCCTGGCCTTCGGCCGGCTCAGCTGCCGGCCTCCTCGGGGACGAGGGTGACGACGGTCCGGTTCATATCGGTGAAATACTTCGCCGCGGCCTCCCTGACCTGTTCGCCCGTAACGGCGCGATACTTCTCGGGAACGTTCAGGATCTCTCTCCAGTCCCCGAAGAGGACCTCGTAGCGGCCGATCTTGCTCGCCTTCCCGTTGACCGTCTGCATGCTCCGCACGAAGTCGGCCTCGAGGAGGTTCTTCGCGCGCTCCAGCTCCTCGCCGGTCACGCCGTTCGAGGCGATCTCGCCCAGCTCGGCGTAGACGGCGGCCTCAGCGTCCACCGTGCTCTTTCCCGTCTTCATTTTTACCTCGGCGATGAAGAGGTACGGATCGATCCGCCAGGGGGCCGCGGTCCCGACGCTCACCGCCGCCTCCATCTCGCGCACCAGGGATCTGTACAGGCGCGAGCTTTCGCCCCCCGAGAGGATCTTGTCGAGGACGTCGAGGGCGTAGATATCGTCCGAACCGGCCGCCGGCGTGTGCCACGCCATAAGCACGGCGGGGAGCTCGGCGGGGCGGCGCAGCTCGGCGCGGCGCTCTCCGAGCTGCGGGGGCTCGGCGGTCCTCACCGGGGCCGGGGGCTCCTGCGCGGGGATCGAGCCATAGTACTCCCTGACCCGCTCCATCGCCTCCTTCGCGTCGAAGTCGCCGGCGATGATCAGGATCGCGTTGTTCGGAGAGTAGTAGGTGCGGAAGTACCCGACGCAGTCGTCGCGGTCGATCTTCTCGAGGTCCGACATCCAGCCGATAACCGGCCACGTGTACGGGTGGGCCTTGAATGCGAGGGCGTCGAGGTCCTCCCACAGCTGGCCGTCGACCGAGTTGTCGATGCTCATCCGCCGCTCCTCCATCACGACACCCATCTCGCTCACCACGTACTTGGGATCGAAGGCGACCCCGCGCATCCTGTCCGAGTCGAGGTCGAGAACCAGCTCGAGGCCGTCGCTCGAGATGTCCTCGTAGTAGGCGGTCATGTCGTCGGAGGTGAAAGCGTTCGAGTATCCCCCGTTGCTCTCGAGGATCCGGTCGAACTCCTTGGGGCCGTACTTCTCGGCCCCGTTGAACATCATGTGCTCGATGAAGTGCGATATCCCGGTGATCCCGGGGACCTCGTTGCGGGCCCCCACCCGGTAGAAGGTCTGCCGGCTGACGACCGGGACCGAGTGGTCCTCGACGAGTATCACCTTGAGGCCGTTGCCGAGGGTCTCGACCGTCGCGTCGAGCACGACGGCGGGAGCGGTTCCCGCCTTCTGCGCGGCCGCGGGCCCGAGGGGACCGGCTGCGAGAAGGCCGAGAGCCACCGCCGTCGTCACTCCGAAGAGCGTCTGCTTCATGTCTCCTCCTGTGCGCGTGGATCAGACCGCGGCGCGCATGGCGCGCCGCCTCGTCTTCTTACGGTTGTAGTTGCGGACTAGTTCCATGAATATCCCCAGGTCGTTCTCGAGGTCGGTCTGGGTCCCGTCGAAGTAGAAGCTGCGGATCGGGATCCCGCCGAGGTCGGCGGCGAGGCGCGGGTAGATCGCCTCGGAGACGATCCCGTTCATGCAGGTGAACGGGGAGATGTCGATGATCCCGTCGGCTCCCTTGCGATGCAGGTAGACCGCCTTGCCGACGCTCAGGGCCATCTCGCCCAGGGCGCCGGTCCAGGGGAGGTACGGCTCGCCGAGCTCGAGGACCTCGCCGATGTCGTGGGGCTCCTCGACCCCGGCGAACTCGCCCTTGACCGGGGCGAGCAGGCGCCGCTCGTCGCCGTGCTGGATACGGCTCTTGACGAGCGCGGCGAACATGTCGACCGAGACGGTGCGCCCGCGGCGGCGCAGGTTCTTCACGTTCTCCCTGTCGGTGTAGTGGACCCACTCGGTGATGTCGGAGAGCCACGCCTGGGCGCCGAACGGCTCGAGGCGCCTGATCAGGTCCTCGTTGGAGAAGGTGTCGAGGCGGCAGTAGATCTCCCCCACCACGCCGATCAGCATCGTCTCCCTCGAGAAATCGGCCGGGACTGCCCGGAAGAGATCGCGGGCGCGCTCCATCGAGCCGACGAGCTGATCGAGCTTGCCGGAGAACGGGACCGAGCGGTCGGCCATCGTCTCGCAGAAGTCGCGCAGGGCCGCCTCGTGCGCCCGGTCGGCGGCGCCGGGCTCCGTCTCGTACGGGCGGAAGACGTGCAGGAGCTTGCGCAGGGCGTCGCTCGCCACGAGCCCCCACCATCCGAGCCGCAGGAGCGGCCGCGCGTTGCCGCCGAGCCCCCGGTACCCGTCGGCGCTCGTCGGAGAGACGACGAGCACGTCCTCGTACCCGAGATTGTCGAGGACCTGCCGCATGAACGGCGAGTACTGCCCGAAGCGGCACGGGCCGCCGGCGGTCGGCATGAAGAAGGCCGTCCGCGACGGATCGAACCCCGGCTGCTCGATGACCTTGAGGAAGTCGCCGATCGTCACGCGGGCCGGCAGGCACTCGTCCCCCGAGGTGTAGCGGGCGGCGCGCTCGTAGGTGCGCTCGTCGCCGTCGGGGACGACTCTCGCGTCTATCCCGAGGTACCGGAAGGCCGAAGCGAATGCCTCTGCTCCTCCGGCGGACATTCGAGGAATGTGGAGCGTGCGTCCCTCGAGGGGGTTGGCGCGTGCTTCCACCATCTGAGCACTCCTTTGCTGTCGAGGTAGGCCTCGCACCGGGTCATGACCCCGGCGTCGTTGCCGTGCGCGTCGAACTGGAGGGTCAGCAGCGGCCTCACCGCCGCCTCACCCGTGAAATGCTTGATGTACGAGTCGGGCCCGCACTTGAAGTTGGTGATGTAGAGAAGGTGGAGGTTCTCCCGCTGCCCGGCGAACCGCGCCGCCTGGAGGATCCGGCGGCCGTAGTTCCAGAACATATTCGGGTCGATGTCGCGGATCCCGATCCCGCCGATGTCGAGGAAGAAATGCGGGATCACGTTGACCCCGTAACTGTCGCGCAGCTTGCCGGGCACGTCGAGGTTCATCCCGCGGTCTATCACGTTGTACGGCCGGCCGATGAGGACGATCCCCTGCTCGCCGGCGCGCTCGAGGGTCTCGAGCGCCTTCGCCCCTGCCCGGACAAGCTCCGCTCGGAAGAGCCGCTGCGCCTCGAACCCGGCCCTCACCGCCTCGCCGTGCAGCCGCCTGCCCGCGCCGAGGCGGCGCGAGAGACCGCGCAGCTCGCGCTCGACGACCCGCTCGCCGTCGCGGAAGTGGACGGTGGGGGCGGCGATGAAATCCTCGCGCCCCCTCAGCGCCGGGATCGCGCGCAGGACGAACGGCAGGGTCTGCCCCCAGGGGCAGACGTACGAGTTGACCTCGGGGATGTCGGTCTCCGAGTCGATCACGTTGGGGACGAGGATGCAGTCGAGATCCTCCTCGCCGAGGAGCGCGACGGCATGGCCGTTCGCCACCTGTATCGGGAAGCACGGCTCGGCGACCGCCGCCTCGAGCCCCCGGTGCACGATCTCCTTGTTCGTCTTGCGGCTCGTGACGACCTCGGCGCCGAGCGCCTCGAGGTAGGTCTTCCAGAACGGATGCCTGTCGTAGTAGTACATCGCCCGCGGGACGCCGACGCGCGGGGCGGGCCCCGCGCGCTTCGGGAGGGCCGGGCGGCCTGTCCGTTCGCGTATCTCGCCGAGCCAGTCTCTCTCGAGCATCCCCTCGTAGAGCGCGACCAGGTCCTCGATGACCGGCTTGCGGGGGACCTTCGCGCGCTTGCGGTAGCGGTCGCTGCACTTGTCCCCCCAGTAGGTGCGCTCCCCCTCGACGGTGAACTCCTGTATGTCGCAGTAGTTCGTGCACCCCTTGCAGGTGAACTCCCGGATCGAGTAGTCGATCGAGTCGAGGTCGTACCCGCGGAAGATCGTCGAGAGGCCGAGGGCCCGGACCTTTTCCCTGGCGAGCAGGGCCGAGCCGACCGCGCCGATCACCCCGTTGTGCGGCGGGACGATGATCTCGGTCTGCAGGACCTCGCTGAAGGCGGCGGCGACGGCGTCGTTGTAGGCGGTCCCGCCCTGGAAGAAGACCACCCGGCCGATCCGCCGTCCCCGCACCACGCGGTTGAGGTAGTTCTGCACCACCGAGTATGAAAGCCCGGCGATGATGTCGTCCTTGTCCGCGCCGCGCTTGAGGTAGGCCGAGACGTCCTGCTCCATGTAGACGGTGCACCGCTCGCCGAGGCGCAGCGGCGCGCCGCTCGAGAAGGCGCGTTCGGCGAACTCGCCGATGATGCTCACGTCGAGCTTCTCCGCCTGCTCCTCGAGGAACGAGCCGGTGCCGGCGGCGCACGCCTCGTTCATCGTGAAGTCGGTGACGATCCCATCGTCTATCCTGATGTACTTGGAGTCCTGCCCGCCGATCTCGAATATCGTGTCGACCTTCGTGCCGAGCAGCCTGTCGCCGATGAACGCCGCGCCGGTCTTGTGCGCGGTGATCTCGTCGTTGACCGTGTCGGCGCCGATCAGCTCGCCGATCAGCTCCCGCCCCGAGCCGGTCGTGCCGACCCCCCGGATGCGGACCAGATCGCCGATCTCGCCGCGGATCTCGCGCAGCCCGGCCCCGACCACCTCGATCGGACGGGCCTGGGTGCGCAGGTATATCTCCTTGATCACCTCGCCGTCGTCGTCGACGAGGACGAGGTTCGTGCTGACCGATCCGACGTCGACGCCGAGGAAGGCGTCGACCGGGGTCGGCCGCCCCTCGAACGAGTAGGTCCGGATGCGGTCGCGAAGGAACTTCACCCGCTCGCGGGTGAGCGGCAGCCACGAGGGGAAGCGCTGCCGGGCCGAGGCGGTATCGCGGCGCAGCAGATCGAGGAACGCCGCCGCGTCGAACCCGTCCCCGTTTCCCGCGGCGATCATCGCCGCGCCGATCGCGCCGATATGGACCCCCTCGCGGGGGACGAAGAAGTCGTCCTCGCCGAGCTCGAAGACCTCCCGCACGGCGGCGGCGACCCCCCTGTTCAGGGCGACCCCGCCGACGAAGGCGGTGCGGCCGCGCACCTCCTTCCCCTTGGCGATGTTGCTGCGGAAGTTCCGGGCGACCGCCTCGCAGAGCCCCTTGAGGACCTCCTCGGGGCGGTACCCCTTCTGCTGTGCGTGGATCATGTCCGACTTGGCGAAGACGCTGCAGCGGCCGGCTATCTTCGGCGCGCGGCCGGTGGCGAGCACGAGGTCTCCGACCTCCTCTACGGCGAACCGAAGGCGGCTCGCTTGCTGGTCCATGAACGAGCCGGTCCCCGCCGCGCAGTCGCCGTTCGTCTCGTAGTCGGCGATCCCCGCGACGCCGTCCTCGCACGAGACGCGGATGAACTTCGAGTTCTCCCCGCCCATCTCGAAGATGTTCTCGACATCCGGGTAGATCCGGCCGATCCCCGTCGCGGCGGCTCGGAACTCGTTCTCCACGGGGAGGCCGAGGGCCTCGCCGACCAGCTTCCCCGCCGAGCCGGTGATCGCCGCCGCGCCGAGCTCGTCGGCGTCGAGCGGGGCGGCGACTTCCCGCAGGAGGGCGACCACCGCGTCGAGCGGCCTGCCCTGCACGCGGCGGTACGCCGAGACCGCGACCGCCTCGCCCTGGCGGTCCGGGTACTCGAAGACATCGTCGACGGCCCCGGCCTCGAGGAGCTCCCGCATGCGGTCGGCGGGGCCGAGCAGCGCGCACTTCGCGCTGACCGTGCCGACGTCTATGCCGAGCGTGATCTTCATCGTCTCTCTTCTCCGGCGCTTCGCCGGCGGCGTCCGGGGGCCGGACTCCTGCCGGGGGGATCGGTCTTCATCGCTTCAGGCTGCGGATCAAACCCCTGTCTCTTGCCGGGTGGAATTGTACCGCCCGGGGGGAGTAGGGCAACGGGAAATCAGCGAACGGCGCAAATCGAGGCCTGAACGGTCGCGTGGCGACCCGGACGGCGCGTCCGGGCCCGCCCCGCGGGAGCCAGCCGCGCATCATCCGCATTGCCGGCGGGAACCCCTCCCGCGGCGGACGGTCCGCCGGGATCGACCTTGCCCCTATCATTGCACGGGGAAATCGGCTAGGATGGTCCGGCGGGGATCTCCGCAGCCGCGGCGGGCGATCATGGTTCTTCGAGACCGAGCGGGGAGTCGAGATGAAGCGCAAACTGATCCTCGGGATCGTCATCAGCGCCGTATTCCTGTTTTTCGCGCTGCGGAACGTCGATCCCGGCGAGATGCGCGCGGCGTTCGCCGCCGCCGATTACCGGTATGTCCTCCCGGCGGTCTGCCTGACCCTGATAAGCCTCTGGTTCAGGTCCGTCAGATGGAGATACCTCCTGAATCCCGTCAAGCAGATCGGCCGCAGAAGCCTTCTCTCTGCCGCGTCGATAGGGCTCATGGCGAACAGCGTGCTCCCGGTGAGGCTCGGCGAGTTCGTCAGGGCGTATGTCATCGGCCGGAAGGAGCGGATAAGCAAGAGTTCCGCCTTCGCCACGATAGTCGTCGAGCGGATAATAGACGGGGTCACCGTTCTGGCATTCTTCGTCGCTGTCGTGCTCCGGTCTCCGCGCCACTACCCCGGGTGGCTGCAAACGATCGCCTACGTCGTGGCGGGAGAT
>JAQVGR010000393.1 GCA_028696635.1 Candidatus Krumholzibacteriia bacterium
CCGAACTCCGCGGCGAGCCCTTCGAGGATGTCTCTGCCCGAGACCCCCGCCGGCGGCGGGACCGCCGCCGCGTACCTGATCACGCGCCCCTCGAAGTTGCACCTGGTCCCGGGTGTCTCGAGGAAGGTCGTTCCGGGAAGGACGACGTCGGCGAACCTGGTCGTTTCGGTCGGCGTCCAGTCAATCGCGGCGAGGAATTCGATGTTCTGCAGCCACGCCCCCGTCGGCCCCCACGCCATCGGGTCCTCCCCGACGACGAGGGCGCCCCTGATCTCCCCGCGCTCGAGCATTCCGAGAAGCTCCTGGCGCGAGCGGGCGCCGGCGATCCTCTCCGGCACGGGGCGGCGTCCCGGCGCGAACTGGGGATCCGCCCCGCACGGCCCGAGCGCCGCCGAGTTCGATCCGAGCCGGGGAAGGAGCAGCTCGGCGCCCGCCCCCGCCGCGCGCAGCAGCAGGAGCAGGTTCGCCATCGTCTCGAGGTCCCCCGGCGACTGGTCCTGCCGCCGGTCGGGGCTGTGCACGATCACCACGCGTCCGGAGGCGGCGATGAAGTCTGCCGCCTGCCCGATCGTAGCCGCGTCGACGCCGCACAACGCCGCGGCGCCTTCTCCTCTCGCCTTGATCGAGGCGAGCAGCTCCCCCGCTCCGGGGAGCGACGCGAGCGATTCGCTGTCGAACCGCCCCCGCTCTATCAGCAGCCTGATGATCTCGTTCCAGAGCACGGTTGCGCGCCCGCGCATCGGGTCCATCGTCACCGAGCCGAGCAGCTGGTCGGTCGTGTCCAGAGTCGAGTTCGACACGATCAGCCTGGCGCCCCTGCGCACCGCATCGATCACGTCGACGGCGAGAATCAGATGGTCGGACTCGAGCGAGGTGTTGTTGCAGATGATCAGGTCGGCGTCCCTGATGCACGAGCGGTCCGTCGTCGAGGCGGTGAAACCGAGCGCCCCGTCGAGGGAGCCAGCCGAGGAAGTGCTCCCGAGCACCGAGAGCGAGGCGACGTTGTTCGTGCCGAGCCCGTCGCGCGCGATCAGCGCGGCCGTGTAGAGCTCCTCGCTGGTGAGCTCCGGCGAGACGAAGACCCCTGCCGCCCGGGGGCCGTGCTTCTCGACGATCCGACGCAGGCCGGCGACCGTCTCCCGCTGCGCGTCGCAGAGGTCGATCCCGCGCCGCGCGTCGCGCTCGCGGATCGAGGCGCCGGCGATCCGCTGGTGCCTGATGAACAGCTCGTTTCCGAACCGCCCGTAGCGGCACAGATACGTCCCGGGCGGGCCGTCCGGCGCGGTGAAATACCGGTTGGCGCCGAACGAGCGCACGACGAGCGGGCAGGCGAGAGAGCAGAAGGCGCAGTGCGTGACGGTCTCGGCGGTGTGCAGCGCCGCCCGCCCGGGGAACGGGTATTTCACCGTCAGCGCCCCGGTCGGGCAGGCGTCGACGCAGTTGCCGCAGCTCACGCAGCTCGTCTCGACGAGCGGGTCGTTCATCGCCGGACGCATCTCGGTGCGGAATCCCCGGCCGACCAGCCCGAGCGCCGAGATCGGGAGCACGCGGGCGCAGGTGCGGATGCACCGCGAGCAGAGTATGCATTTGTTCGGGTCGTAGACGATGTACGGATGCCGGTCGTCCACCTTGTGCTTGCGCACCTGCCCCTTGAACCGCTCCATGTCGATCCCGTACTGCTCGGCGTACCGGCGCAGGTCGCAGTCGTAGTACCGAACGCACCCGCAGGAGAGGCACCGGGCGCACTCGTGCACGTTGTCCTCGAACTCGAATCCCGTGGCCACCTCGCGGAAGCTGCCGCGGCGCTCCTCGACGTCGAGAAAATGAACCTCGTGCCGCGGGCTCTCGGGGATCTCGCCGAGCTCGGTCTCCCCCGGCTTCGCCCAGAACTCCTTGCGGACGACGAACGGCTCCTTCGGGATCCGTGCGCCGCGAAGGTACGCGTCGATCGCCCGGGCGGCGCGCTGGCCGTCGCGGATCGCGTCTATCACCACGGTCGGGCCGTCGTCGGCCGCGTCGCCGCCGGCGAAGAGCCCGTCGATGTTCGTCTTCATCGTCTTCATGTCGACGACGACGGTCTTCCACCGCGTCGTCTCGAGCTTCTCGCCGCCGGCCTGCGTGACGCCGTCGAGGATCGGGTCCTGCCCGATCGCCGAGACGACGAGCCGACAGGGGATGTCGAACTCGGAGCCCTCGAGCGGCACGGGGCGGCGGCGGCCGGAGTCGTCGGGCTCGCCGAGCTTCATCCGCTGGCACCGCAGGGCGCGGAGCTTTCCGTCCTCGGCGACGATCCCGACCGGGGCGGCGAGCTCCATGATCTCGATCCCCTCCTCGAGGCATTCGTCGATCTCCAGCCGGTCGGCCGGCATCTCGTCCTTCGTCCGCCGGTAGGCGATGATCACCTTGTCGGCGCCGAGACGCCACGCCGTGCGGGCGACGTCCATCGCGGTGTTCCCGCCGCCGACCACGACGACCGTGCCCGCGACAGGCTCCGGATGCGCGTTCATGCGGGGGAGGAAATCCGCCCCGGTGACGACCCCCTCGGTCTCGAACTCCCCCTCGACGCGCATCGGTTTGCCCGTCCAGGCACCGACGCCGATGAATACGGCGTC
>JAQVGR010000394.1 GCA_028696635.1 Candidatus Krumholzibacteriia bacterium
GGCGCCCGGTCTCCGCGGAGCCCGCAGCGCCCTGCGCGAGGCTCAGCTCGCCCCCCCGCCCGGCCGCATCGTCGAGCGCCCGCTGCAGCACGCTCTCACAGACCCCCGCCGCCATCTCCACGATGCACAGCAGACCGGGATCTCGCGCGTACGCGGCCCGCACGGCATCGGCTGCGAGGGACCGGGCGCCGGCGAGCGGGCCGCCGGAGAGGTCGGCCGGCCTGCGCACGAGGATGAAACGCGCCCGCCTGCGGGCCGCCGCGTCGGCGAGCCGCTCGATGGGCAGCAGCACGGTACGCACGTACCCCTCGAGCGCCCCCTCGACCAGGCTCTCGTCGAATATGAAATCGGCGATCACCACATCGGGGGAGCGCTCCTCGACGATCCTTCTCACCGCGTCGCGATCCTCGAGGACGCCGAGCAGCGCGCCGGCGTTCCCCTCCGAACCGGCGAGCCCTGCGCGCAGGACGTCCGCGCCGCAGGCGAGGAGCGTCACGCGCCCGGCGCGATTCAGGAGGCGCCCCGCCGAGCGCACGATCGGGCCGTCCCCGGCGGCGATCACGCTGCGGCCTTCGAGCGGCGACGGCGGATCGGCGCCCTGCTGGGAGATCTCCGCCGGATCGCCGACCAGACGGACCGCCACGCCGAGCTCCCTCAGGCGATCCGTCATCGCCCCGGGAAACCGGCCGGCGAACGAGAGAGGCGCCGCGATCTCGTCGATCCCGCCGCGGGCGGCGAGGATCTCCGCGTCGTCGAGCGTCCCGAGGACGGGAAGCCCGTGAATGATCCGTCCGCGCATCCCGTCCCTGTCGTCGAGCCACCCGACCGCCCGCAGGCCTTTCATGCGCCTGACGTGATGCAGTATCGCCTCCCCGGTGTGCCCCGTGCCGCCGATCGCGATCCGGCGGCCCGAGACCTCCTCGTGCGCGGGGAGTTCGTGGAACCACCGCGTCGCGATCCGTGAACCGGCCATGAAGAAGGTCAGCACGAAGATGTCGATGATGAAGACCGACCGCGGGAATGCCTCGAAGCGGAACAGGAAGGTGAAGAGAACGACAGCCACGGCGGAACCGACGGCGACCGCTTTGACGGTCCTGATCACATCGTCGAAGGTCGTGTACCTCCAGACCGCGCGGTAGAGACCGTAATACTGGAATACGGCGGTCCTGATGACGAGGATGATCGGCAGGCTGGCGAGCATCGCCTGGGTCTCGGCGCGGGGGAAGGTGAAATTGAGCCTCACGCAGTAGCTCATCACGTAGCTCGCCCCGATGAAGGCGAGGTCTCCGGCCGCCACGGCGAGCGCGCGGGTCCCGCCGTCCGGGCCGCCCCGCTCCATCGCCCTGATGCGGCGGATCGCCCAGAGGAAGAAACCGATCCAGATAACGGCGAAGGCGGCGGTGAACAGCATCTCCCCCGAGAAGAGCAGGAGCGCGCTCACGCCGAGCAGCGCCGCGACGAGATACTCGAGCAGGGTCACCTGCGTGTGGGAAAGACCGAGCGACGTGAGACGCTGGTAGTAATGCGTTCTGTGGGCCGAGAATATCCCCTCGCGTCGTATCATCCGCCGCAGCAGCGTCAGCGCGGCGTCTCCGAGAACGCCCCCGAGCAGCAGAAGCGTCGCCACGGCGGGGACGCCCCCGACCGCCCCGGCGGGAATACCGCCGCCGGATCCACCGGGGACCGCGCCGGCCGCGGCCGCCGGCCCCCCCGCTCCGGCGATCGCCATCACGGCGAAGATGAACCCGACGAAGGTCGATCCGCTGTCCCCCATGAAGATCCTCGCCGGAGGGAAGTTCCAGCGGAGGAACCCGAACAGCGCGCCGGCGAGCGCCGCGTAGACGGCGGCCGGCGCAGGATCGCCGGCGAGATGCGCGAGAACGACGAGGAACGCCGCCGCGATCATGCCGACGCCGGCGGCGAGGCCGTCGATGCCGTCGATGAAGTTGTAGAAGTTGACGATCCCCGTGATCCAGACGATAGTCACGGGAACGGCGAGCGGTCCGAGCGGGATCGTCCCGACGAGCGGGAGCCACAGGTCGTTCATGACGATCCCCGAAGCGATCACCATGGAGGCGCCGACGAGCTGCGCGAAGAGCTTCAGCCGCGCGTCGAGGCCTCGCAGATCGTCGATCAGCCCGACGGCGGCGACGACCACCGCGGCGGCGAGCATGCCGCCCCCCGACCATGCCCCGGGGAGAGGGCGCAATCCGGCGAGCGTCATCGTCAGCAGCGAGACGAGCAGCGCGGCGGTGATCGCCACACCCCCGGTCCGCGGCCGGGGAACCTCGTGCGAGCTGCGCTCGTTCGGCATGTCGAGCAGCCGCCGTCGAAGCGAATACCGGAGGACCCACCCGGTCAGCAGGAAGGAGACGGCGAACGATTCGATGCCGTAGATGAGCTCGTTCATGCGGTTATCCTCACCGGCGCGCGCTGCACCGCAGAACGGCATGATACTCCATAATGCAATCCGGGACAAGGGATTTCGGGACCGGGCCGGGGACGCGGGCAGCGTCCCGGCCACCCCGCCGCGAAAGGGTTTTGCGCCGGCCCGTGGCGCCGTGTACTATGAGGGGACGGCGTGCGTGCCGGCGGCGGCAGGCATGTTGCC
>JAQVGR010000395.1 GCA_028696635.1 Candidatus Krumholzibacteriia bacterium
GACCATCGTCATCGAATGAGGGGATCGCGACCGAAAAGGAGCGTCGGATGAGCACCGAAGACAGGCTGTCGTTCAAGGAAAAGTTCGGGTACGGGCTGGGGGACACCGCCTCCAACCTGTACTTCCAGATGTTCATCAACTTCCTCCTCTTCTTCTACACCGACGTGTTCGGGATCCCCGCCGCCGTGGCGGGGACCCTGTTCATGGTCTCCCGCTTCTGGGACGCCGTGAACGATCCGATCATGGGGATCATCGCCGACCGGACCGGCACGAGGTGGGGGAAGTTCCGGCCGTACCTGCTGTGGATGATGCTCCCGCTCGCCATCGTCGGCGTGCTGACCTTCACCACACCGGAGCTGAGCCTCCAGGGCAAGATCGTCTACGCCTACGTCACTTACATCCTCATGATGATGGCGTACACGGCGATCAACATCCCCTACTCCGCGCTCCTGGGGGTCCTCTCCCCCCACTCGGAGCAGCGGACGAGCGCCTCGACCTACCGGTTCGTGCTCGCCTTCGTAGGGGCGTTCATCGTGCAGGGGGCCACCCTGCCGCTGGTCAACTCCCTCGGGGAGCAGGACCGCGGCGTCTCGGTGTCGAACGGCGTCGTCAGGATACAGGAGATCGACACGCGCACGTCGAGGATCATCGTCGAGGCGAGCGACGGCAGTCACGCGACCTCGCAGGAGTTCCTCGTCAAGATCGACAGGCCGGGCGAGGCCGCGCAGGCCGTCGACGAGCCCCGGGGAACGGCGGATGAAGCGCTCGCCGCCCCGGCCGACACGCCTGGGGACGATCCTCCGGCGATCGCCCGCTCGCTGGGAAACCTGGAGCTGGACGAGGGGTTCGGCGAGCACGAGGTGGATATCTCGGGCGCGTTCGTCGATCCCGAAGGCGCGGCCCTGACGTACACGGCGAAGAAGGTCGACGTGGCGAAGGGGTTCCAGTACACGCTGGTCATATACGGGGTGCTCGCCTGCATACTGTTCTACCTGACCTTCGCCCTCACCAGAGAGCGGGTGCAGCCGTCGAAGGACCAGCAGGCCTCGCTCCGCAAGGACCTGGGGAACCTCCTGCGGAACCGTCCCTGGATGATCCTCCTGGTGATGAGCATCTTCACCCTGGGGTACGTGATCATCCGCATGGGCACGATCCTGTACTACTTCAAGTACTACATCGGGAACGAGCTGCTCGCCGCGCTGTTCATGGTGACGGGGACCGTCGCCGTGATCCTCGGGGTGGCCTGCACCTCCTTCCTCTCCAAGCGGCTGGGCAAGAAGCGGCTCTACCTGATCGTCATGCTCCTGGCGAGCCTCTTCACGATGGTCTTCTACCACGTTCCGAAGGACCGGATAGCCCTCGTCTTCGCCGTGCACATACTGATCTCGTTCGTGATGGCCCCGCAGGCGCCGCTGCTGTGGGCGATGTACGCCGACACGGTCGACTACTCGGAGTGGAAGCACGGGCGGCGGGCGACCGGGCTGATCTTCTCGGCGGCGACCTTCTCGCAGAAGTTCGGGATGGCCCTCGGCGGAGGGCTGGCCGGCTGGCTGCTGGCGCGGTTCGGGTTCGAGCCGAACGTGGCCCAGGGCCCCGAGACGCTGACGGGGATCCGGCTGATGATGAGCTACATCCCCGCGGCGGCGACGGTCATCGCGGTGGTCGCGGCCGTCTTCTACGAGCTCGACGACAAGACGATGAAGAAGATAGAGGACGAGCTCGCCGTTCGCAGGGCGGCGCAGGCATAGCCCCGAAACGGGCGGCTCCGGGTCATCGCCCGGGGTCGCCCGACATCGCCGCCTTGGGGGTGCGGTCGGCGCGGAAGAGCCCCCAGTGCTTCTCCACCTCGGCGGGGTTCGTACCGCCCTTCCAGTTCTCGTCGAAGGCCTCGAAGAAGAAGACGATCTCCCGCTCCGCCCCGGCCCACGCGCGGACCGCCTCGTAGAAGATCCTCTGCTCGGCTTCCCCCGGCGTCCCCTTGATCAGCTCCCCCTGCTGCCCTTCGTGGATCATCGAGGTGGCCCATCCCGTCTCGCCGATCACGACCAGCCGGCCGGGGTGCATCGCCCGCACGATTGCGAGCTGCTCGCGCTGCCACGCGAGGGCCTCCTCCACCTGCAACCCGTTCCACATCGGGTGCGCGTGAAGCATGATGAAATCGATCTGGGCGGCGAGCTCCAGGCTCTCCGACTTGTTCCAGTAGTTGAAATCGTCCGCCACGGTGACGGGGACGGCGACCCCCTCGCGCACGCGGCGCACGTGGCCGATCAGGATGTCCGGGAAGACACGATGGTCCGACCAGAAGACCTGGGACTCGTTGGCGACACTGACCGCCGCGACGATGCCGGGATAGGCATTCGTCAGGCGGATCGCCTCGTCGACCTCCCGGCGGTTCTTCGCCGCCGCCTCCTCGAACCGCTCGAGGACTGCGCCGTCCTCGCCGCGCCGCTCCTCGGGAGCGATCCACACCCCGACCACGACCGTCATGTCGATGCCGCTGTCGCGGATCGCATCGAGGAGCGTCTCCGCGAACTCGGAGGAGCCGTATATCCGCATCAGCTTCCAGTGCGGCTCCATCAGGCGCAGGTCCTCGAGGAACTGCGCCGCCG
>JAQVGR010000396.1 GCA_028696635.1 Candidatus Krumholzibacteriia bacterium
CTCGGTCAGGGCGAAGGGGATCCTGCTGATGCGCGAGAACTGGTTCGAGCCTCCGCCGGATCCGGAGATCGGGGACCGGTTCGAGGAGCTGCGCTACCTCGAGCGGCGCATCGGCCTCACGGGAAAGCTCGCCATGCATCCGCTCCTGCGTTGGAGCGCGCGCGACCTCTGGCAGCTGACCATGCTCTCGCGGATGCAGAGCGGGCGGCCGTGACCGGCCGCCCGCCTGCATTTCCTTCGAACGCCGCGCGTGCCGAAGCGTTGACGCGCGGCTGCCCGCCCTCCGGCGGAGCCTCTAGAAATCGAATCCGTAGACGGTCTTGCGCTTGTTCTCCTTGGCGCGCTGCACGGCAGCCTTGACCATCTCTTCGATCTTCGCGTTCAGCGCGTCTGCCGCGTCGCCGCTCATGCGCATGTCGTGCTTCTTCGCAAGATCCTTGATCCTCGAGGCGTAGATGTAGGTCTCAGCCATCGGTTTCCTCCTTAACTGAAAACCCCTGTCCCGCGCCCTCGATCCCCGGGCGCAACCTTGCTGCCGCGGAGCAGACTACCGCTCCTGCCGCAGGATTGTCAATGTAATTCAATGGATTTTTGGGGCCCCGCCGGCGGCGAGGATGATCCGGGCGTCGGCGACGACGCACCGCTCGGCGGTGCAGATAACCGGGTTGAGGTCGATCGACTCGATCCGGTCCTGCATCTCGACGAGCAGTCGAGAAAAACGCACGACCATGTCCGCGAGCTTTTCGCGGTCGATCGGCGCCGAACCGCGGTACCCTTCGAGCAGGCGCTTCGCCCGGAGCTCGGAGATCATCTCGTCGACATCGCGCCGCTCGACGGGGGCCATGCGGATCGATGTGTCCCGGTAGATCTCGACGCCGACTCCTCCCATGCCGAAGAGGACCATCGGGCCGAACTGCTCGTCGATCGTGCCGCCGAGTATCAGTTCGAGCCCCGAGACCATCTCCTCGACGAGCACCGCCTCGCATCCCGGGATCGAGAGCAGACGCGCCGCTTCCTCCTCGAGCCGGGCGTCGCCGGAGATCCCCGTCACGACCCCGCGCACGTCGCTCTTGTGCACGATCGCCGGCGAGACGACCTTGGCGACGACCGGCCAGCCGATTTCCCGCGCCGCGGCGAGGGCATCCGCGATGTCGCGCGCGACGGCCGACCGGGGAACGTCGAATCCGGCGATGCCGAAGAGCCGTTTCGCGTCGGGCTCGAGAACCCACCCGTGCGCCTTCGATGCGTCGAGTATCGAGGCGATCTCGCCGTTCATTTCCGTCTCCACCTCTTCAGGGCCTCCGCCATCATGACGGCTCCCTCGATCGAGTTCGACACGGGCACCTGGTTGAGCTGGAATCCCTCGATGATCATCCGGTACTTCTCCACGTGCGGGACGTAGGCCACGATCGGCTTGCCCCCCGTGCGGTAGAGCTGGCTCAGGCGCGCGCCGACGTCGGAGGTCACCTCGGGGATGTAGGGAAGCAGGAGCATCAGGATGACGTCGATCTCGTCGACGCCGCCGAGCACGTTCGCCGCGACCACGAAGTCGTCGTCGTGCGCGCTCCCCGTCAGGTCGAGGGGATTTGCGAGGGATGCGATCGGCTGGATGCTCCTCGAGAGCCGGTCCCTGATCCGCTGCTGCACCCCCGGCGGCAGCTCCGGCACGGCGAGCCCTTCCTGTATGCAGGTATCGACAGCAACCGCCCCGTGCCCCCCGCTCGCCGTGACGATCCCGACGCGCCCCTCTATCGAGCGCGGGTAGCAGCTCAGCGACTCGCAGAACGAGACCATCTCGTACTCGTCGACCGCCTCGACGATCCCGTACTGGCGCATCACCGAGGAGAAGACCGTGTAGTCCCCGGCGATCGAGGCCGTATGGCTCGAGACGGCCCTGCTCCCGTCGGCGCTCTTGCCCGCCTTCATCACGATCACCGGCTTGGGACAACGGGCGGCGGCAAGCGCGAACTCGCGCCCCTCTCCCGGCCCGAACCCCTCGAGATAGAACGCGATGACGCTGGTCCGCTCGTCGCGCGCGAGGAACTTCAGCAGGTCGAGCTCGGTGACCGAAGCCTTGTTCCCGATGCTGATCGCGCGCGAGAGCCCCACCCCCTGATAGGCGAACTTGACCATCTGGTCGACGAGGATCCCGCCGCTCTGGCTCACGATGGCGACGTTCCCCGGCTCGGGACGGACCATCCGCTCGCTCGGCAGGAAGAACGAATCGACGTCCCCGGAGGAGTAGATCCCGAGGCAGTTCGGTCCGATGACGGGGAAATCGGCCCGGGAGGCGATCCGGATCAGTTCGTCGCGCAGGTCGGTGCGCCCCGTCTCTGCGAATCCGCCCGAGATCACCGCCGCCCCCCCGACCCAGCTGTCGATGCACTGGCTCAGGACATCGGGAACGAGCTCGGCCCGCACGGCGATGATCACCAGGTCGAGCTTCTCCGGTATCTCGGCGATCGAGCGGTAAACCGGCTCCTTGTGGTACTCGCCCCCCTTCGGGTTCACCGCGAACACCCTGACCG
The DNA here is from genome assembly GCA_028696635.1 of Candidatus Krumholzibacteriia bacterium. Lineage (GTDB taxonomy): Bacteria > Krumholzibacteriota > Krumholzibacteriia > Krumholzibacteriales > Krumholzibacteriaceae > JAQVGR01. Next base: position 2,529 of record JAQVGR010000396.1, read on the forward strand.
GGTACCGGAAGTAGTTCTTGTTGAAGATCACGTTGGCCGGGTGCCGCTCGTTGCTCTGCGAAACGCCGACCACCGCCATC
>JAQVGR010000397.1 GCA_028696635.1 Candidatus Krumholzibacteriia bacterium
ATCATGCGCGAGGTCGACCGCGGCGGGCAGGTCTTCTTCGTGCACAACCGCATCCAGTCGATGCCGGTCATGGAGGGGTACCTGCGGCGGCTCCTCCCCGAGCGTGTGCGCATCGCCCACGCTCACGGCCAGATGAAGGAGCGGGATCTCGAGAAGATCATGATCGATTTCCTCGAGCGGCGCTTCGAGGTCCTGCTGACGACGATGATCATCGAGGCGGGGCTCGATTTCCCGAACGTGAACACGATCATCATCAACCGGGCCGACCGCTTCGGGCTCGCCCAGCTCTACCAGTTGCGCGGGCGCGTCGGCCGCTCGGACCGCAAGGCCTACGCCTACCTGCTGATACCGAAGGGAGGCGGATTGACCCCGACCTCCGTCCAGCGCCTGCAGGCGATCACGGAGTTCGATTATCTCGGCGCCGGTTACCGCATCGCGATGCGCGATCTCGAGATCAGGGGAGCGGGGAACCTGCTCGGGCACCAGCAGTCTGGGCAGATCGCAGCCGTCGGGCTCGACCTGTACACGAGGATGATACGGGAGGAGGTCGCCCGGATGCGCGGGGAGGAAACCGCGAGGTGGCTCGAGGCGAAGGTGTCGGTGCCGTCGCCCGCCTATCTCCCCGAGCCGTACATCGCCGACGCGGAGGAGCGGATGGACATCTACCGCCGCCTGAGCAGGATCGAGCGGGTCGAGGAGGTCTCCGAACTGCGCGAGGAATTGCGCGACAGGTTCGGCCCGCCGCCGCCTCAGGGCGAGACGATGCTCCTGATCGTGGCGCTGAAGCTCCGGGCCGCCGCCGCCGGAATCGAGAGCGCCGAGATCGACGGCCGCGGCCGGCTCCGGATCGGGTTCGCCGGGCAGGGCGCACCTCGGCGGGAGGCGCTCGCAGGGATCGCCCGGCTCTTCGAGGGAAGGTTGACGTTCCACACGGAACGGGGGGTCTCGATGACCGTCGCTCCGCCCCGCCAGCCTGCCGCCGCCGGGGCGGAGGGAGCCGTCCCCGGCCTGGACGACCTCGAAAACCTTTTGAATTTATTGGAATCTTATAGTACATAGAGTAGTTTAACCGGTACGGGCGGGAGCGCGCGCCCCGCAGACGATGCGGTGCGCCCGCAGCCCGCGCTGCGGGCGCCGACGGCGCCCCGGCGAAGCACGACCGAAACACGGAAGGAGCGCACAGTGAGAATGATGAGATTCGCAGCCGCCGCATGCGTCGCGTTGACCGTCGCGGCAGGCTGCTCGGAGAAGGACCCATCCAGCCTCGTCGTCGCGCGCGTCGCGGACAGGGAAATCACCGTCGGAGATCTGGAGGAGGCCTCGGAGAAGCTCGAGGACAGGTATCTCCCCGCCACCGACGATCTCGAGGGCAGGAAGGAGCTCCTCGACCACATTATCAACAAGGAGGTCATGGCCCTCAAGGCGCTCACGATGGGGTACGAAAAAGAGGAATGGTTCGTGCAGCTCTGGAAGCAGTTCGAGGGGCCGTTCCTCATAGCGCAGCTTATGGAGCACGAGGCGATCCGCAAGACTTCGGTCACGGAAGAAGAGATAGACAGGTACTTCGACAACATGCACTGGGAGTACACGCTCAGCCAGATCATCGTCGCCAACGAGGACGAGGCGATGGCGCTGCGCGAGCGGGCCGTCGCCGGCGAGGATTTCGCCGAGCTGGCGCGGACCTATTCGCTCGGACCGGGAGCTGATCAGGGCGGGTACGTGGGGAGCAACACGGTCGGCAACATACACTGGTGGGTCGAGGAGGAGCTCTTCGACATGCAGCCGGAGGACATCTCGATGCCCCTGCGCACGACGGCGGGGTTCGCGTTGATCAAGCTGCACAGCAAGCGCCACGTGGATCCCGATCGCGACCGGGAATGGGCGGCCCGCCGCGTGAAGGCGATCAAGGACCGCAAGGCCATGGAAGCGCTCAAGGCGCGGATCGAGAAGGCGATCGAGCTGCAGTTCTTCACGGACGCGGTGAGCGTCGCGTACGACGCCCTTCCGGACGACATCCCGTACGAGGAAATCCTCTCCTACAAGATCACCAGGCAGAACGCGCCGAAGCTCGGCATCCCCGAGCAGTACCGGGACATGATCATCGTCCAGTACGTCGACGGGAGCTACACGCTCGCCGATTTCGAGGAGATCTACGAGGCGACCTCCCTCCCCGAGCGGCCGCGGCGCCAGTACGGACGCGAGCATGTCATGCAGCTCATGCACAAGGTCATCTTCGACAAGGTTCTCCCCGTCTACGCGAAGGAGACGGCACGGCTGCTCGAGAACCCCGAGGTGAAGGACATATGGGACATGCGGCGCGAGCAGTTCCTCGTCTACAAGCTCTACGAGAACCAGGTCACCGACTTCGTGTCGGTCACCGACAAGGACATTCGCGAGTACTACGCGGAACACCTCTCCGAGCTCGTTGTGCCCGAACAGCGCGACTTCACCGTGCTGGTCGTCGCCGACGAAGCCGCAGCACGGAAGGTCTACGAGGAGGCGAGAAAGACGGGGGCCGACTTCAGCATGCTCGTTCGAAGGCATTCCGAGGCGGAGGACGTCAAGGAAAACGTCGGCAGGACGGGGCTGCACAAGAT
>JAQVGR010000398.1 GCA_028696635.1 Candidatus Krumholzibacteriia bacterium
GCCGATTCGCTCGCCGCGCTGTCGAACCCGATCGTCATCATCGAGGGGTTCGACACCGACAACACGATGTTCTGGGACTAGCTCTACTTCGACCTCAACCGGCAGAATCTCGTCGAGCGCGCGCGGGGGCTCGGGTTCGACGTCGTCGTGCTGAACTTCCTCGATTCGACAGACTACATACAGCGCAACTCGTTCGTCGTCGTCGAACTGCTCTCTCTGATACAGGAGATGATCCCGCCCTCGCGCGACATCGCCCTGCTCGGCGCGAGCATGGGGGGGCTCTGCTGCCGATATGCCCTGGCGTACATGGAGCACGGCGGCCTCGCCCATCGGGTGCGCACGTTTGTCTCGTACGACTCCCCGCACCGGGGGGCCGACATCCCGCTCGGCGTCCAGTACTGGGTGCTGTTCTTCGCCGGGCAGTCCGCCGCCGCCGAGGAGATGCTCGCCGGCCTCGAGTCGCCCGCCGCCCGCCAGATGCTCGAGTACCATTTCACCGACCCGCCGGGGACGACCGGCGCGAGCGATCCGCTCTACGGCGTCCTGCAGGCGGAGCTCGCCGCCCTGGGCGGCTATCCATCGGGGCTCCGGATGGTCGCCTTCGCCAACGGGAGCGGTCACGCGGCGGGGCAGGGGTTCGGCGCCGGCGCCCAGCTCATCCTCTACGAGTACTCGAGCCTGCTCGTCGATATCGTCGGGAACGTGTGGGCCGTGCCGGACCAGGCGAATCAGATGATCTTCGACGGGCTGATAGACATGATCTGGCCGCTGCCGGACGAGGCGATGACCGTCTGGGTCCAGGGCACGCGTCCTCTCGACAACGCCCCCGGGGGCTCGCGCCCTTCGATGGCGCAGATGGACTCGACCGAGGCCCCGTACGGCGATATCATCGCGCTCCACGAGCGGCACTGCTTCATCCCCACGGTCAGCGCGCTCGACCTGGCGACGGACGATCTCTTCCATGACGTCGCCGCCGATCCCGCAGTCATGGCGCTCACGCCGTTCGACACGATCTACTGGGCGCCGGTCAACGAGGCGCATGTATTCATCTCGCCCGAGTACGCCGACCTGCTCCTCGCCGAGGTCGGGATCGGCGTGACGGGGGACGAGCCGGGGCTTCCCGGGGCCGGACGGGCGGTCCTGCGGCAGAACAGGCCCAACCCGTTCAATCCCGCCACGACGATCGAGTACTCACTCCACTCGACGGGACATGTCTCGCTGCGCGTCTATGATGTCGCGGGGAGGCTCTTGCGGACGCTGGTCGACGGCGAGCGCAGCGCCGGGCGGCACCAGATCGTCTGGAACGGAACGGGCGATAGTGGCGCCCCCGTCGCCAGCGGGGTCTACTTCTGCCGGCTGAAGGCGGGACCCTACGAGCGGACGCGCAAGATGATCCTGCTCCGGTAAATGCACCGGCGGCGCCTTCTCCCGCTTCGCTGCGGGAACAGGAATGGCCTTCCTGCGTATTGACGCGCTGCTCAGGGGATGTTATCTTACAAAATAAGTAGGTAATAGTGTCGTCGTACGATGGAGAGATCCGGTACAGGTCGATATGCACCATGGGAACCTTCGCAGGATTTCTACGCTGATCGCGATGGCCGCCTGTCTGCCGTTCGTGATCGGCGGAGCGGGCGTACTCGTGCTCTGCCACGGGAGCGACGGACATGTGGCGATAGAGATCGCCCACGCCGGGCACTGCTGCTCCCGCGCAGAGGGGTGCCCGGATCAGACGCGGCGGCCGGACCCCGGCGATGGAAGTGCCGGCATCGTCGGGCGCGGCAGGCATGATGGCTGCAGCGACACCTCGATCCCGTCCTCCGGCCCGATGCTCGCGTCCGATTCGAAGCGATTCGAGAAGATCGATATGCCGGTGGATGCTCTTGTTCCCGAGCGCGGACGGGGAGGCGAGGGGTGCTGCTGCTCCGGTTCGTCCGCCGGTCCAGCCGAAAGGCCGCCCGGAGCTCTCGCATCCCTGACCTGTCTCGGCGCCGTCCTTATCCGCATCTAGACCATCCGTTCATCATCGAGAGAACGCCTGTCCGGCCGCGGGGTCTTCGTCCCGCCGCCGGCATTTTATCAGCGTCCGCCCCGACCGGGGCATGGAGGCACAGATGAGACATCGTGCATCGACAGTCATGATGATAATCGCCGCGGCGGCGGGAGGCTGCGCCGGGGGGTACCGGGGAGAGACGGCCCCCGCGCCGGCCCCGCTCGCTGCGGAGTACGGAGTCGCCGCGGAAGTAGAGGCGGCGTCCGGAGCGGCGGGTGATGGCGCAGGAGCGCCGGCGGATCCCGCGCTCGGCGAGATCACCCTCGAGGAAGCGGTGAGCCTCGCGCTCTCGGGGAATCCCTCGCTTGCCGTCTCGGGATGGGATCGGAGGATCGGGGATGCCGCCGTCTCGGAAGCGGGGATCTCCCCGAACCCCGAGATCGGGTTCGAGATGGAGAACTTCGGCGGGACCGGGGCGCAGGCGGGTACCGGCGCGTCCGAAGCCACACTGGAGCTCAGCCAGGAGATCGAGCTCGGCGGCAAGAGAAGAAATCGGGTCGCAGCCGCCTCGTACGCCCGCGATCTCGCCGGCTGGGATCACGAGA
>JAQVGR010000399.1 GCA_028696635.1 Candidatus Krumholzibacteriia bacterium
GTTGCGGTTGATATGCGTCAGGGTGCGGGGAAGATGTCTGCCGAGCGTCAGAAGGGTCATACCGAGATAGGCGCACCGTGTCCTGTTCCATACCGCCATGACGCGCTCCTAGATAAACGCCTCCGTCAGCAGCGCGGCGAGCATCGCCGCGGCGAGGGTTATGCGCAGCGGGATCGCGCCCGCGGCGAAGTCCGCCGCGCCCGCGCGCGGCGAGTCCGGCCGCCGCGCCCGCCCGGCGAACCGCCCTCCTTCGATCAACGTCAGCACCGATCCCGCGACCTGCGGCTGATCGTCGAACAGGACGATCTCGAACCTGTCGGGGAACGGATCGCTCCACGTCCCGGCGATCCGGCCGAGCAGGTGCAGAAACGCGGCGATCCCGAGGGTGGCCGCGGCGCCGGCGGGCCCGAATACTGATCCCGCGGCTATGGAGGCGGCGGTCACGCGCCTGCCGGCGATCCCCCGCAGGGAGAGCGGAACGGTCATCGCCGCCGCCGTCGCCGCGCCCCCGACGGCCGAGGCGAGATCTCCCGCGCCGCCGCGCATGAAGTGGGCGACGAGGCATGCGGCGAAGGTGAGCAGGCTGAACGCGGTCCATCTTCCCGGACGGCCGCCTCTGTCCCACAGCAACGCGAGGACCAGCGCGACGGCCAGGAGCCTGATCACTGTCGTCTCGGCTTCCCATACCATCATCGTCATCAGTCCCTTCCTTCCCTTTTTCCACCACTCCTGTCAATCATCCTGTACAAGTAGCATTCCACCTGGCCGGCGCGGTGCTGCATTACTGCGGGCTCGCCTCCGCCAGGTTTCGAGAAATGTTCAATGCCTTGTTATATAATAAGATAATCGGGAGATAGAAATCTCGTCCCGCGGCCGGCAATGTGGATCGGGAAGTCGGCCGGAGGCGGGTCCGATCGCCAACAGGGGAAAATCCCTCATCGCGGAGGCCGGGGAGCGCCGCCGCTGCGGGGTTTTGCATGAGCGGCGCCCGGCCGGCGTGTCATGGCTCCCACCCGTTTCGCCCCGGGGCGGGTCGCATCCGATTGCTCCCCGCTCTTTCCGCGAGCAGCCCTCAGCTCAATCCGCATCCCGGTTCCCGCCTTCGTCCCCTCTGAAGTAGTCGTAGACCGTCCTGCCCTTGAAGACGAGGAAGGCGGGGATCGCGCCGGCGATCGCCGGCAGGACGTATCCCGTTCCGAACATCCCCGTGGTCAGGACGATCGCGGCGAGGGGGACGTTGAGCGCCGCGCCGAGGATCGCGGAGAGGCCGCACGCCATGCAGGCGAAGAGGAAGGGCGATCCGGGCGCCGCTCCTGCCAGGGTCCCGATCAGCGCCCCCGCGGCAGCCCCGATGATCAGCAGGGGGCCGGTCAACCCGCCGCTCATCCCGCTGCCGACCGTCACGGCGGTCAGAACGATCTTGACGGCAGTGATCGCAAGCAGCGCCGCCGCAATATGCCCTCCGGCCGTCTCCGCCAGGGGCAGCCGCGCGAGCTCCCCGCTCTCGAGGGTCGACATCAGCGCCGGGGAGTCGCCGAACGCCCACCCCGCCCCGAGCAGGAGGGCGGCGCAGAGGAGGACGCTTCCCGCAAGGGCGGGGGCCGGCTGCCGCAGACGCAGCCGGTGCAGGTACCGGGCCGCCCCGTTGAAGACGGCGATGAAGAGCATCCCCGCGGCCCCGGCGCCGAGGGCGACGGGGATCAGCCAGGCGAGCCCGGCGAGACCGATATCCGGCGCGGGGGACTCGAAGCTGAAGACCGGTCCGCGCCCGAGCAGCCAGGCCGATGTCCCGTACGCGGCGCTCCCTGCGAGGGCGGCGGGGATCACGTCGGCGTAGCGGATCGAGTCCCGGCGCAGGATCTCGGCGGCGAAGAGCGCGCCCCCCAGCGGAGAGTGGAAGATCGAGGCGATGGCGCCGCTGAATCCGCAGACCGTTCCGATGCGCAGGTCGTCCCCGCCGGCCGGCGGGGAGGCGCGCAGCGCCAGCCGGGTCAGCGCCGAGCCGATCCCGGCGCAGATGCGCGCGAGCGGGCCCACGATCCCGCCGCTCCCGCACATCGACAGGGTGAGTATGGTCGCGGGAAATTTCAGCAGCGTCGACGGGGCGTCGAGGCGCCCGCCGCGCAGAGAGACGCCGTTTATATACGATTGCATCCCTTCGCCCCCGGCGTCGGGCCACCGGCGCAGTATCAGCATGCCCGCGGCGAGCGCCGCTGCCGGAGGGAGCAGGGCCCGCAGATGCGGCGGTATCGGCTCGATCAGCCGGACCGCCGCGGCGAGCGAGTCGGTGAACAGCGCCGTCATCAGAGCCGCCGGGATCCCGGCGAGCAGGGCGAGCGCGACCAGGCGCGCCAGCGCGGCGGCCGTCCCGGCCGCGCCGCGCTTCATCAGAGCCCCCCGCCGCGGGCGGCGAGGGCGGAGAACGCCTCCTCGACGCGGGCCATGTTGTCCCTCCACATGCCCCGCTCCGCGACGAGGGCGATATTCTCCCGGCGGGCCCTCGAGGCGAACGCCCCGTCGGCCGCGCAGCGGGCGACGGCCGCGGCGAGCGCGGCGGCGTCGCCGGGCGGAAAGAGCAGGCCGTTCACTCC